>JBFHEJ010000199.1:0-5122 GCA_041584255.1 Lysobacterales bacterium | reverse complement strand
TGCACCAGAGCGTAACCTGAAAGTACGATCTGCGGCGTGGCAAAGCCGATGATCTCGCCACTATGTGATGCCCTGACGATCGTTTTTTCATCGGTCAGCGGGTCGACGATGTAGCCGAGTTCATCGCCTTCGGCCACCGGTCCGCCCAGCGAGCAGGTTGGGAAGAAATAACCGCCGCTGCCGGCCGGCACGCGCGTCCAGCGGCTGCGCTCGAAAATCTTGGATTCCGGCAGCTCCATGATTGTGCCCGTGGGCAGCATCTCCAGGTAGCGCAAAATGCTGATGATGCCGCGTACGCCCTGCTGGATTTCCGGCTCCTGGAATTCACCCGCGATGCCGGCTTCGTAGAGGATCGATGGAATCCGGATCTCGGCCATGGCATGGCGCAGACTGCCCTCGGGGCCGTCCCCCAGGGTGATGATGCCCACCCCGAAGTGCCGCGCAATGTTGATGGCCCGCTCATCGCCGCGGGTGACCCGAATCTGTGCCAGGTTGAAGCGCTTGTTTGAACCCGTATGCAGATCGATCAGCGCATGGCAATGCTGCTTGAGCAGCGTGAACAAGGCGTTGGCCACGATCGATGCGGCGCTTCCGGTGGGACTGCCCGGAAAGGCGCGATTGAGGTCTCGGCGATCGATCATGTCGCGCCGCCCGGCACGGGCCCCGTCGGCATTCACGCTCGGAAACACCAGGACGGTTCCGGATAGCTTCTGCGGATCAATTGCAGCGAACGCCCGCCGGGCAATCTCCATGCCATTGAGTTCGTCGCCGTGGATGCCGGCCGTGATGCACAGGCTGTATCCCTTAGTCTGACCGCGCGCCACGAAGATTGGCGAGTTGAGATAAGTCGCTTCGAACGACTGCGACTGCAGGTAGAAGAACTTTCTCTTCTCGCCCGGTTGAGTCACTTCGCCCGCCACCTCGATGCCGGTCCACTCAGCGCTTGCTTTAACGCCCGTGACCAAGAGGAGAAACAGCAAGTTCGCGACGATAAGTACACTGGGTTGACCGGGCTTGGACATCGCGGGACCTTGTTCGGATGGCGCTTTGTATTCCAGCGATAACGGGCCCGCAACTTCGATGGGTTATGCATTTCTCATGCATACCCCGGCGCGCAGCGAATGATCGGAGCGCTTCAAGGTCAAGCTCAGAATTGACGACGCGTCAGCCGTAAGCAGCGGGCATGGCGGGCGGCGAGGACCGGGAAAAAGTCGCCCAATTTATTTACGTGACGCGGCCCACAATTAGGAGTATGATCCGCGCGCGGAGTCACTTGACTCTGCCAGATCAGGGGAATGCCTGGCGACTTCTCGCGCCGGCTCAGAACTGTTTCCAGATCCGCACCAGGGACGGGATGTGCACCGGGAGGTGTTCGTGTTCGGCCGTGGGTGTTTCGTCATGGGGTGGCACAGCCGCCGCCCTTGGGCCCTGCGTGATTCTCCACTCACCAAGGGATTCGTTTTAGGCGAGGATTGCCTGCGCCCGCAGGACTTTCACGCGTGGTACTTGCCTGAATCAACCGGACAGCGGACCCAGCGCGGAACCCAGCCATCATTTAATTCGTCGGCACGGAAGCGCGGGGCGGGAATTGAGTGCGCCAATGCCGGTGAGTCACTTGTAACCAGGAGAACCAAAATGAACCGCTCGCACGCGGCAGCTGGAGAGCGTGGTGTCGTGCTCTTTTTGAGCCTGATCATGCTGCTTACGCTGACCGTTTTGGGAGTTTCTGCCTTTCAAAATGCCCACCTACAGGAGCGAAGCGCGGGCAACGCGCGCCTGCAGTCCGTGGCCTTTGAGGCCGCGGCAGCCGGGGCATCAAACGCCATCAATTTTTTCGATGCTAACCGCGCTCTCGGACCGGACCAATTGTGCGGAACTACCGGCCATGCGGGCTGGGCGGAACCAAGCTCGTGGGTCGACATGGGAATGGTGGGCGAAGCCTATCTGCAGCAAAGGCTCTATTGCCTGGCCGACGAATACCCCTGCACCGAGGATGACGTCGACTGCGACGTACGGCCCCCCCGCTCGCAGCTCTTCGTCCTCAGTCACGGCGAAGTCAGGTCGGGCGCCGCCGTGGTCGCTCAACGCGATGTCGAGGTTCGACTGGACATTGGTGGCACCTGGTCTGCCGGGGACGGCTGTGGCGCCATCTGCTTCCCATCGTGCACGGCCGGCACATTGAATTTTCCGAATTCCAATACTTTCCAGGTTGACGGAAACGGCGGATACGCAATTACCGGCGGTTGCCAGGCCATGGCCGATGCCGTGCGCAACGGGATCAGAAACAATCGAATCGGGAATTACCTGGGCGGTATCGGGGCGACCACTCCTGGCTCTCCCTGGGCTGAACCCACGACGGTCGAAATGTTTCGCGTGAACATCGCCGCCGCCGCCCTTGCGGCGCAAGGCAGGCCGGGTGCATGCATGACCTTTTGCTTCTCCCCTGTGGGCGTAAACATGAACAGCAACTCGGCCTTTGGTACGGTTGCGCACCCGCAAATTACCTATATCGAGGGCAACGCCTCTTTTGGCGGTAATATTTCCGGGGCGGGCATCATGTTCGTCAGGGGCAACCTGTCCTGGAATGGCACGCCCAATTTCAAAGGCCTGATTGTTACGCTGGGGGGTACCTTCACGGCTGCCGGTGGCGGCCTTGGCGGAGACCATGGCGGGTCGCTGGTGATTCTCAACCATCCGCTTGGCGGCGGCGGCTTTTTTGGGCCATCCAATTTTAATAACACCGGTGGCGGCACCGCATTATTCAAATTCGACTGCCAGGCGCTGTGGCTTGCCCACGGATTATTGGATCAAGTCGGGCAAAGCTTGTGGAGCCCCGAATGCGACGTGGGCCCGCAAAGTGTTTTTCAGGCCGGGCCGGAAGATCTGATTATTGCAAGCTGGCGCGAAAACATCGGATGGCGCGAGGAATTTTTTGGTTCGGGAGACTAGCAATCATGGGCAGGGACGCCCACCCGAATAAGCGTGTACCGAGCGGACTGCTTGGGGTCAGAGCAAATACTCGCCCGCAGGTTGAGCTTCAGATGTCGGGCCACGATGAAAATAAGCAGATCATGCACGACGCCGATTCGAAACAGCGTTTCCTTGGTGGCGATGAAGGTGACGATGTCGG
This sequence comes from Lysobacterales bacterium, assembly GCA_041584255.1. Lineage (GTDB taxonomy): Bacteria > Pseudomonadota > Gammaproteobacteria > Xanthomonadales > SZUA-36 > JAUIBE01. The sequence continues at coordinate 1,992 of JBFHEJ010000199.1, read as the reverse complement.
CAACGTTGTCCGCAACGACGATTATTCGTTCGATCAAGGCAAAATGCAGCGTGGCGATGACCGGTAAGAGAAGAAACGCTATCCCTGCGCCCCTGACCGCCTGCCGCGGCGGGGCTTAGTTGGCATGACAGGTCACTGTCGGTTCATCCTGTTGGCACTCCACCAGCCCGGTGGGGGAAGTTCACACCCAAGATCTGGCCCCAGTCTTCAATAAACCTCCACCAGTTCGACAGTGCCCCAAGGGCTGGTTGCATTGGACAGGTGAACGGCTCTGACCCCTTTTGTTTTTGGTCGCCTTATGGCGACAGCGCGGGCTTGCGCATGGTGCGACAGGTTTCGCTCTCCATGTCCCAGTCGGCTTTCCATTTCATGCCAGTCATGTAATTGATTTCTGCAACTTTCCGTCTGCAGGCTTCCTGAATGGTTTCGACGTTGAGCAGCTTGCCGAGGTTCTTGAAGTCCCGGTTGCTGGCGGCATAGAGCGCCACCCAATAGTCGCCGTAATGCAGAGACATCGACACCGCCTGCTTTTGCCCCTCAATTTCGATCGTCAGCGTGCGCAGCCGGCCACCGCGCCGGATTTCCCTGATCACCCGCTCCAGCTCGCGGCGGCCGTTGTCACTGGCATAGTCGGACTCGGCACCGAAGTTCTTGATCGACAGGGCGGCAAACAGCGCCGATTCGTCTTCGTCGCTCCAGCGCAGGACCGGATTGCGCTCGCGGATTTTTCGCAGGTCGTAGGTAAAGCCCTGCCGCTTGTCCGGCGAGAAGGCGCGGATATGGTTGTCGAAATCAAAGCCGAACCGGGCAGGGCGCAGAAAATAACGCTCTTCGCGCTCGGCGAACCAGGGCTCGAACTGGGGGCAGGTCGACAACAGGCCTTCCACCCAGTCGCCCTTGAGATCGAAGAAGCGAGTGCCTTCTGGAAGCTCTTCGAAGTAACCGGGGAACTCACCGTAGTCCAACCACAGCACACGCGCATCCGGGTAGCTGCCGCCGTAGAGCAGGTAGCGCTCCTCACCTACATCGTGAACCAGCGGCACCAGGCTCCTCGGCGTCCCCGCCTCTTCGTTCACCATGAAATGCAGCTCGTGCAACTTCTCGTCATGGAAGGCGCTCATGAGCGTCCAGTCGTCCCAAGGTCCGCGCCCGGGCGAGAATGTGTTCCACAGAGCTTCGCATTTTTGAGGGTCGTGTTCGATTCGAATCATGGTTGAGGCCAATTCGAATGGCTGGAGCGGCTGTTGAACGATAGCCTAACTGAATGGAGGGGACTGGGGCAGAGTGGCGGGATCGCGTAAACCCACCCCCGGCGATTGGCGTCCAACTCCAAGGCATGAAACGAAGTGCAGACTCGTGGGTGGCTATTCATGCGATATTCAGCGTTATTGACGTCTTTCCTGGCGGGCTTCCCGCTGTGGGCATTGAGTTCGGAACCCTTCTCAGCCGAAGGGCTGGAAGCCCTCGAGGGCATGATGGACAGTGCCGTCGAGGAGCGCCGGATTAGCGCTGCCATCGCCGCCATTGAAATCGATGAAACCACCGCGTGGCTTCATGCCCCGGGTGAGATGGAGCCCGGCAGGCCGATGCACACCGAACCCATCATGCCGCTCGCGTCGGTCGGGAAGATGTACACGGCCACGGCGGCCATGATCCTCTACCAGCGTGGTGAATTCGCGCTGGATGACCCTGTCAGCCGGTTCATCCCTGAGTTCGCCGGTGCCAGGGTGGCGATTGAGGCGGACGGTGCTCCGAGAACCGTTCCCGCCATCCGGCCCATCTCCGTCCAACACCTGCTCACCCACACTGCCGGATTCGTGGTGGATGGCCAGGCGTTTTGGGAGGTTTGGGACGCCCACGTTGGCAAGACCACGACTACGCATTTTGCGCGGGACTTGCTCGCTCTGAACCTGCAGTCACAACCCGGAGACCGATTCGACTATGGCCAGACCGGGGCTGCCTTCGAGGTGTTGGGTGCGGTGATCGCGATTG
>JBFHEJ010000198.1:0-5136 GCA_041584255.1 Lysobacterales bacterium | reverse complement strand
CGTTGAGCTGGGTGAACACCATGTCTCTCGGATTAGACACGTTGGCATTGCCGGTGTAATACACGCCGCCGTCGTTGCCGATCAGCAGGCGGCTGGAATCGCCGTTGACGAAGGTGCGGGCATGCTGGTCGACGTGGACATCGTCGCCGGAGGGCATGCCTGCGCCGTAGCCACAGGTGATGTTGGTGAAGGTGTCGGCGGCGTTGCTCGAACGGAAGAGGTCGATGTCGCTGAGAAAAACCACATCGGCATTGTTGGGATCAACCGTGATCCCGGCGTCGTACCAGGCCTGACCACCACCGCCCATGCACCCACCGAGGTCACTGAACGAGGCTTGTTGGGTCCAGCTGTCACCGCCGTCCGTGCTGCGCCACACGCCCAGAACGGACAGAAAATCGGCATGGATGGCTTCGGCGTAGATGACGTCGGGATTACTTGGCGCTACCGCGAGGTCAATGCGGCCGACCACGTTTGTCGGAAACGGTGTGCCACCCCCGGTTCCGGTTGGCCAGCCGGTCAGCGAGGTTGAAACCAGGGTCCAGTCAGTGGGGCACCCGCTGGCTGGCAGGGTCGCCTTGTACACGCCGTTGGCGCCGTTTTCGCTGAGGTCCGGCTGCACAGGCGTTGGCGCACCGCGGGTGCCAATGGCGGCCATGATGCCGGTGCTCGCACCGTTGTCGAATAATTCGAGCCCGGTGGTGTCCTGGCGCTGGGTGGTGAAGCCGTTGGTCAGGCAGGGGCCGGTCCAGTTGGCGCCGTCATCGTAGGACAAGTAGATACCCGTCTTGGTGCCAACCACGATGTTGGTGCTGTCGTTGGGGTCGACGCGGACCTTGCCAATGGCCTGGTATTGCGGGAAAACGCCTGGCGGTTGGGTGTAATAGGGATTGAACACTTCCGCCCCCAGAATCTCCCAGGTCGCGCCGCCGTCCTGGCTGCGCAACAGGCCGGCGCTGCCAAATGAATAGGAGCCATAACGCAAGTCGCCGGTGCCGCCGTAGACGGTCTCCGGGTCATTGGGGTCAAAGTGAAGATCACCTATGGCGATGGAATTGAACATCGGATCGTCGTTCAGCGACGTCCACGTGGTGTTCGAATCGCAGCAGTTGGTGGTTTTCCAGATGCCGCCGCCATCCGAGCCGATGTAAGCGATCGCCGGGTTTGTCGGATGGCTGATGATGGCATTGATTCGCCCGGCGACGCGGCCAAAACTGCCGTTCAGCGGGCTCGGCCCGAGCGAGGTGAACTGGTCGGCCGGGAGGTTGAACGCGCCTTGCGGCGCCTCACCCTGTTCGCGCATCGCAATCGCGACCCCGGCCGGTTTGGCAACGCTCATCCGATCGTGCTGAACCTTGGCTTCCAGTAGCCAGCGGGTATCGAAGCGCATGGTCGGGTAGGTGTAGCGCAGTCCCCAGTAATCCCCGTCGGTCGGTTCCTTGCCGCCCTTGAGGCCGGTGGGCGTTTCGATAATGACGTCACTGTGTTGCGAGACGATGCTGCAGGCGCTGAGCAGCGCCACGGTGAGGAAGGAAAAGAATTTGTTCATGGTTCTGGAAAAGCCCCGGCCGATAGCAAAAAAGAAAAGCGCGCCCCAGGGCGCGCGTGGGAAGGCTGAATTCTACTTCAATCGAGGCGGTATTTGGCGAAGGATATCAATCGCGTAGCGTCGCCGGTGGCGTCGTTTTGGTTAGCGCATCCAACCCACAACAGTTTGGCACCAAGTTCCGTTGACTATTGCGGTCGGAATTGGGTGATCAGCTCCCACTCACGCATCAGTCCTTCCGTGGTGGTTGCAACGACAAGGAGGTCACCGGGGCGGGCAAGGTTCAGGGCCTCTTGGACGGCCTGTTCCATGCTTGACTCAATCACGTTGTCTTCGGGCGCTCCTTGCAGCACCAGGCCCCTCTTGAGCAAGGCGGAAGTTTCTCCGGGCTGGCGTCCTCCACGCTTGCGATGGTCGTAGGCGATGAAGATGTCGAACCCGTCGGCGAGAATTTCTCCCAGCCCGATCAGTTCTTCGTCGGTCACGCTGCCTCGCCGCGCAAAAACGAGAATCTTCCGCCCGGCGACTTCCATAGCGTCGACGACGCTACGCAGTGCTCTGAAGCTGTCGTCGTTGTGCGCGTAGTCGAACAGCACACGAAAAGGATGTCGCTCATAGAAATTGAGCCTCCCGGGGTTGGTCCGGAAGTCATTGGCAAATCCTGACATGGCGGCGCGGATCTGCTGGACGGTCGCGCCCATCGCGAAACCGGCGGCGATGGCCTGCAGGGCGTTGCTGACGTTGAAACGGGCCAGTCCGTCCAGCGTGGCGGGGATGTCCCCGACCCGGATGACCGGCTCCGAGCGGCCGCCGTGGTGAAGCACTACCCATTCGGAATCGTCGCGGGACTCAGCGAGGCAGAAGCCAACCGAATTGCCGAATTCGGCCTTCATATCGTCCAGGCGCCGGCATTCGGACACCAGCCAGGCAGATCGCCCTTTGAGGTGCGGCAGCATACCTGCGCTGTACACGTTGTCGGCGTTCAGCACCACCGCATCACGCGCTCGCTGGACGATGAAACGCTTCAACTCCGCCATCTCGTCCACGGTCTCAATACCGCGCTCTCCGAGGTGATCGTTCGAGACATTGGTGCATACCGATACGTTGCAGGCATCGAACATCAGGCCGAAGCCGCTGGCCGCGCCCCTGGCCGCTTCCAGCACGGCCAGTTCCACTTCGCTCGATTCCAGGATGCGGTGATGCCCCTTGCCGCCTGAGAAATCACCGTAGCTGAGCATCTCATCATCGAGATAGAGACCCGTTGTTCCGGCGCGCCCAACCCGCAAGCCGGCCTGTTGCATGATCCGTGCAGCCATGGCGCAAACCGTCGACTTGCCATTGGTGCCGGTGACCGCGACGATCGGAATACGCGCCCTGCTGCCTTCCGGAAACAAACTTCGGATCAGCCCCTTCACCGCGGCCCGTCGGATTCGCCGTGAGTCGAAAGCGGAGCCGTCGAGGAGTCCGTCGAGCTCGGGCGCAACATTCAGGTTGACGACCTTACCCGACTGACCCAGCGGCGCGGTCGCATCGTCACTGATCAGGGTGACGCTGAGGAGCGGTGTGCCAACGTGTCCGGCGAGCGCTTCCAACCACTGCCGCGTTTCGACATGGAGTTCCTGGCCTGAATCCGCGACGGCGACGCTGTCCTCCAGCGCCAACAGCGCGACCAATTTGCCGTCCGCCATTAGGGCGCACCAGCTGCGGCCGGGGACAAAGGCCTCGACCAGCAGCCCCGGCGAATGCTGCAGGCAGGCCCTGGCTGCCTGCTGCAGTGCAGTTGCATCGTGGACAGTTGCGCTGACACGCCCGTAATGGCGTGCGCGGTTGAATCGAAGGGGCTTGACCACCGCCGGGTAGCCGATGTCGCTACCGGCGCGCTGAGCCTGGCGGCTGGTCATGCAGACCTGGCCGTCGGGCAGTGGCGCGCCATGCGCCTGCAGCACCTGTCTTACGCGGGCACGGTCATGCGCCAGGGCCGCGAGGTCGTCGCCACTCAAAACCGGAAAGGTGCCGTCGAGGACCTTTTGAAAGCAGCCATGCCCCAGCTTCAGGAGCCCGTTGGGACGGATTCGAAATTCTCCCGAAACACCCTCGTAAGGGTCGCGGTCCAGCTTGACGCACGGTATGTCCCAGGCCGCCGCCGCTGCGATGATGTCCTGTGTGTCACGTGGCAAGAGGTGCGCCGGTGCGTCGGACAGGTAGGACTCGAGCCCCTCCGAAAACGGCCGCGCGTTTTCGGTTGTGCCCAGCACGATCTTCGGGAATAACTCCTCGAGCAGGCGGATCGCGAGGTTGATGGCTTCCAGGCCATCATCGCCGTGCTCGTATTCCACTGCAAAGCAGGCGACATTTGAATCGCTGGCGGGGTAGGTCGCCTGGAATGCGACACCGTGCCCGGCCAGCCGTTGCAACGCCAGGGCGATACGGCCAACCAGCGCCGCATAGCGTTGAGCCGGGCTGCCTGTCAGGAGCGCTGCGACGGCCTGACTTGCGGTCTCATCCGCACCCAAGCGTTCCAGCTCAGACAGAACGCGCCTGTTGACTTCGGCCGAAGCTGAATCAAATTCGCGGGACTCATCATCGGTTAGGGCGAGCCAGACTTCGAAAACGGTTTGCTCGCTACGCCGGTTGGGACCAAACAGTTTGAGCGATTCCAGAATTTTCACCGGTCGGGTTGCTCGATGGCTGCGGACGGAGTCGTTATTCTAAGCGGGCTCAACCATGCGGAATTATCTTGTTGAAAAAATTCTTAATATCAGATAATTTAACCATATGGTTACATATAATGTTTTTGACGCCATCTCGGACCCGACGCGCCGGGCAATCCTCGATTGCATGCGCGTGGGTGAGGTGGGCGCGGGCGAGCTCGCTGAGCGATTTCCCGTCAGCCGGCCGGCCATTTCGAGACATGTTCGGCTCCTGATGAAAGCTGGCCTGGTTCGGCAACGCCGCGAGGCCCAGCGTCGCTTCTACTCCCTGCGGCCCGAAGCGCTTGCCGAGGTCGACCACTGGTTGATGCCATACCGCCTGTTCTGGTCGGCGCGCATGGTGGACCTGAGAATCACAGCAGAAGCATTGCGCGCTGCGGCAGCCCAGAAATCGGAAACAGACAACACAGATACAAAGGGTTAGTCCGTGGGCGCTCATGAACACCATTTTGATTTGCAAGTACCTCTTCCGGCCGACAAGGCGCGGGTCTTCAATGCTTTAACGGACGAGTCCGCCTTGCAGGCATGGTTCGCCGAGCATGTGCAGGTGGAACCCAGGGAAGGCGGCGCCTATAGATTCTGGGGGCGACACACGCTGGGCGTTCCGTGTGAGCACGAGGCCGATCAGCGCATCATCGAGTTCCGGCCCGGCGAAAGACTCGGCTTCACCTGGCGTTTGTTGGATTGCGATTCGACCGTCACCATCGTTCTGAAGGACGACGACGGCCAGGAAGGGGACACCAAGCTTCAGGCCACGCGACTATCGGTGGATCATCGATTCGAATCGATCCCCGACATGGGGCGGGTCACAGAACTTGTTGACGATCTCTGGCGCGTTCACACCGGCAGCCTGCTCCATTACCTCATGGGTGTGGATCCGAT
>JBFHEJ010000197.1:0-5186 GCA_041584255.1 Lysobacterales bacterium | reverse complement strand
TCATGGACGGGAACGGCCGCTGGGCAGAGCGGCGTTCGCGGCCGCGGTCCATGGGCCACCAGGCCGGCCTGAAGGCCCTGCGAAGCGTGGTCGAACATTGCGGCAGGCGTGGTATTCGCGAACTGACTGTCTTTGCGTTTTCGAGCGAGAACTGGAATCGCCCCCGGCACGAGGTCGGACGTCTCATGGAATTGTTCATGCGCGCCCTGGACAAAGAGGCCGCTGAACTCCACGAGAACAAGGTGCGCATTCGCTTCATTGGCGACCTCAACCGCTTCTCCCAGGACCTTCAGAACAAGATCCGGGACGTCGTGTCCCGCACGCCCCCCGACTTCAAGATGACACTCAACGTGGCCGCCAACTATGGCGGGCGCTGGGACATCACCCAGGCGGCAAGACAGCTGGCGGCAGAAGCCGCAGCGGGCAAGCTCAGCGTCCCGGACATTGATGAGGCCTTGTTCGCCGCGCGCCTGGCGAGTGCCGGGGGCAGCGATCCGGACTTGCTCATCCGCACCGGTGGAGAGATGCGCATCAGCAATTTCCTGCTATGGCAGGTCGCTTACTGCGAGCTTTATTTCTCCACCGTTCTGTGGCCGGACTTCGGGCCAGACGACATCGACGCTGCGATCGACGCCTTTGCCAAGCGCGAGCGTCGATTCGGAACGGTCAGCGAAGCTGTTCACGGCAAGACCGGGGATGCGAACGGATGAAGGCCCTTCCATGCTGAAGCAGAGAATCATCACGGCGTTGGTGGTCGCGCCCCTGGCCTTGCTGATCATTTTCTGGGCGCCGCCCGCTGTATTCCGGGCCGCCGTCAGCGCGCTGTGGTTGCTGAGCAGCATCGAGTATGCGCGGTTGGCCAATCTCGGCCGCATTGGAACCGTGGCGCTCGTTATCGTGCAGGCGGTGATTTTCCTTCTACTATTCAACCATTGGGAAAGCGTCGCCCAATTGACCCTTTCCTTCCTCACGGCAGCCTGCCTGACCTGGTGCCTGATGTTCCTCAGGCTGGTGACGTTCAGGGCGGGCCGACCGCCTCAATTTGGGTATTCCATACTGGGCTTCGCCTGCGCCATCGCCAGCATGACCGCCGCCTGGCTTGCATTTGCCGTGATCCGTGACTTCAGCCATGGTGAATTCTGGATGCTCGGCTTCCTGCTGATTATCTGGGCGGCGGATATCGGTGCCTATTTCAGTGGGCGCCATTTCGGGGGTGCGCGGCTGGCTCCCGGGATCAGCCCTTCCAAGACGTGGTCTGGATTCTGGGGCGGGATGGCCGCATCCGTGGTGGTGGCCGTGGTCTACGTCCTGGCCCTGCCTCCGCTGGACACTTCCCCGCTGCTGTTCGGCGGCCTTGCCGCACTGACCATGCTGGCCTCGGTAGGTGGAGACCTCTTTATCAGTTTTCAGAAGCGCACTCTGGGACTCAAGGACACCGGCAGCATGCTGCCTGGCCACGGTGGCCTGCTGGATCGCTTCGACAGCATGATCGCCGCAGCGCCATTTTTCGCGCTGGGCCTGCTGCTCGCCGGAATCTGATTCGCCACGCACCCATGCCGCATCAAGGCGCACAAAAAGGCATCGCCATCCTCGGATCGACGGGCTCGGTCGGCTGTAACACGCTCGATGTCATCGCGCGAAATCCCGGGGCGTTTGAAGTCATCGCCCTGACGGCAAACGACAACACGGAGAAGCTGGCCGAGCAATGCGCACGCTTCGACGCTCGGATCGCGGTGATCGGCAATCCGCAGCGCCTGGATGAACTTACCGGTGCCCTGAGATCGGCCGGGGCAAGCGCAGAGCCGCGCTGCGGCGCGGATGCACTGATGGCCTGTGTCGCCGATTCCAGGGTCCAGGTGGTGATGGCCGCAATTGTCGGAGCAGCCGGACTGGCCCCGACCCTGCACGCCGCGGAACGCGGCCTAAAGGTGTTGCTGGCCAACAAGGAATCCATGGTGATTGCCGGCCAGTTGCTGATGGAAGCGGCGCGCGCGTCCGGGGCGAGAATTTTGCCGGTCGATTCCGAGCACAACGCGGTGTTCCAGGCTCTGCCTGCCGGTTTCGATGCGACGCGAAACGGCGCGCTCGAGGCCTGCGGGGTCGAGCGCATTGTGCTCACGGCATCGGGCGGCCCGTTTCTGGACCGGACTGCGGAAGCGCTTCAAAGCGTGACACCCGACGAGGCCTGCGCACATCCCAACTGGACCATGGGGCGCAAGATTTCCGTCGACTCGGCGACGCTGATGAACAAGGGTCTGGAGTTGATCGAGGCGCATTGGCTCTTCGGCGCACGACCTGACCAGCTCGAAGTGCTGATTCACCCGCAAAGCATCGTGCATTCCATGGTGCATTACCGCGACGGGTCGGTGTTGGCGCAACTCGGCACCCCGGACATGCGCACGCCGATTGCACATACACTGGCCTGGCCCGACCGTATCGACGCCGGCGTCGAGGCGCTGGATCTGTCGTCGGCCCCGGATCTGTCATTTTTCAAGCCGGACACCGGTCGTTTTCCAAGTCTTGAACTTGCGTATCAGGCGATGAAAGACGGCGGCAGTGCCCCCATAACACTGAACGCCGCCAATGAAATTGCTGTCGAATGTTTTCTGGACAGCGGCATTGCATTTGTCAGCATCCCAACCATCGTCAAACGGGTTCTCGAGGAGTCGCCGCCAGTGACTGTCAGCAGCATCGACGACATCATGGAACACGACGGCCGCGCGCGCGCCTTGTCTCGTCATTTTTGCGAAACCGAGGGAGCCCGGAGACCACAGTGAGGACCTGCACGGATCATGGCTGAGTTTTTGAGTTCAGTATGGTGGCTGATCGTCGTTCTCGGCGTTCTGATCACCTTTCATGAGTTTGGCCATTTTTGGGTCGCGCGGCGCTTTGGCGTCAAGGTGCTGCGCTTCTCGGTGGGATTTGGTCGACCACTGGTTTCGCGGATGGGCCGCGACGGCACGGAGTATGTCATTGCCGCGCTGCCCCTGGGCGGTTACGTGAAACTGCTCGATTCCAGGGAACGTGAAGTTCCACCGGACCAGCAATCCCAGGCGATGGATTTCAAGCCGCCGTGGCAGAAAATCGCCATACTTCTGGCCGGCCCTGTATTCAACCTGTTCTTCGCGGTGCTGGCTTTCTGGGTCATGTTCATGGTCGGCATCCCGGAAGCCAAGCCCATCGTCGGGGACGTCGACGGTCTTGCCGCCAAGGCCGCTATCCCGGCCAACAGCCAGATCATCGCCGTCGGTGAAGAGCCGACCCGGAGCTGGCAGCAGGCCCACCTTGCGCTCATGACCCGTGCCCTGGATCGTGAGTCCACCACGGTGACGGTGGTAAGCGAGTCCGGCGCGCGTTCCGAACATATTCTCGACCTGTCCAGCCTGCCGGCGGACTTCAGTGAAGAAAACACTCTGCCCGCCATCGGCATCCAACCGTGGCGCCCGGAAGTGCCTGCCATCGTCGGCAGCGTCACCGACGACAGCCCGGCCCAACGCGGCGGTTTGCGCGTTGACGACCGGATCGTCACGATCGGCGGCGAGGACGTCAACGACTGGCGGGCGATTGGCCCGCTGGTACAGGAGCACGGCCGGGCCGGGGAGTCACTGACCATCGGCGTGGAACGAGAAGGCCGTGTCGTGGAGCTCATCATTCGCCCGCGCAGCGAGCGCGCCGGCATGTTATCGAAACGGCTCGTCCTGGGCATTGGCAATGCGCCACCCACCGAACAAACCCTGGCCGCGTGGGAGCGCAGCCGCAGCGTGGTGCGGTACGGACCGATCGAAGGCGTTCCGAAGGCCTTCCAGGAGATGTGGCGGCTGACTACCACGACCCTCGGCATGCTGGGCCGAATGATCTCCGGCAAGGCATCGGTCAAGAACCTCTCCGGTCCCATCAGCATTGCCCAGTATGCCAGTGATTCGGCCAACCTGGGCCTGTCGAATTTTCTGTTCTTTCTTGGCCTGATCAGCCTCAGCCTCGGCATTCTCAACCTCTTGCCCATCCCCCTGCTGGACGGAGGCCACATCGTTTTTTACCTGATAGAATGGCTCAAAGGCAGCCCGGTTCCCGAGCACGTTCAGGTGGCCGGGCAATATTTTGGACTGATGGCGCTGGCTGCCCTGATGGGCCTGGCCTTCGTTAACGATATTTTACGGCTGTTCGGCTAGACTCCGCCGCTCGTGCAATCTGGCAAGAAAAGCAGCCGTGTCGGAAACTCACTAATGACAAGAATGCTGGCCCTGGTTCTGGGCTGCGTGCTTTGGGCCGGACAGGCCTTCGCGGCCGAACCATTCACCATCGCAGACATTCGAGTAGAAGGCCTTCAGCGGATCTCCGAGGGTACGGTCTTCAATTACCTGCCGCTCGATCCGGGCGATGTCCTGAATCCGTCGAACACGCGCTCGGCGATTCGCGAGCTTTATCGCACGGGCTTTTTCCAGGACATCAGCTTCAGCCGCGAGGGCGACATACTGGTCATCACTGTCCGCGAGCGGCCGGCCATCGCCAATGTCAGCATCACCGGAAACAAGGCCATCAAGGACGAGGAACTCTACCGGGTTTTGTTCGACGTCGGGCTGGCGGAAGGCGAGGTGTACGACCAGGCTGTACTTGACCGTTTGCAGCAGGAAATGGTCAGGCAGTATTTCAGCCAGGGGCGCTACGCAGTGAACGTTGAAACGCGGGTCACCGAACTGGAGCGCAACCGGGTCCGCATCGCCATCATCGTCGACGAAGGAAAAGTCGCCGAGATTCGGCATATCAACATTGTCGGCAACACCGTGTTCGAGGACGAGGAGATCACCGAGGAATTCGAATCCGGCATTCCGCCCTTCTGGAAATTCTGGTCCAGCGAAGGCCAGTACTCGCGCGAGAAGCTTTCCGGCGACATCGAAATCCTGCGTTCCTGGTACCTGGACCGGGGTTACGTCGACTTCAACGTCGAATCGACCCAGGTTTCCATCAGCCCCAACAAGCGCGATATCTACATCACGGCAAACATCGTCGAGGGCGAAGTCTACAGTGTCGAGGACGTCCAGCTAACCGGTGAAATGGTCATCGACGAAAGCACCCTGCGCCGCCTCATTGTTGTCGAACCTGGCGAGATCTTCTCGCGCAAGAGGATCGAGCAAAGCGTCGACAACATCACGACCGTCCTGTCGAACATCGGTTACGCCTTCGCCAAC
>JBFHEJ010000196.1:0-5187 GCA_041584255.1 Lysobacterales bacterium | reverse complement strand
TCGTAGCCAGCGCCGCACCGCTGGGCGCGGCAGTTTTCCGAGTATTCCTGTCCGTGTTCGGGCCCAATCAATGGAATATTCCTGCAGGCATACTGGCCACCAACCTGATCCTCGTCGCCGGCATCCTAAACGACAGGCGCACTCACGGCCGCGTACACCCCGTTTATTGGGTCGGACTATCCGCCTGCCTGATCACCGAAACCCTGTTCTTCTACCTTCCCCACTCGCCGGTCGGCGCGGTAGTGCTCGAGGCACTGGCCACTATTGGCGGAAAATTACTATTTCTTTATGTTTGATTTCCCAATCTAAGGAGGTCCGAAATGGCTGGACAGCTATTTTCCTGGGGCGGCTACCTGGCCATGCTCGGCTGGGTGGCATTGGTCGCCTCGCTCTTCTGGGGCGCCATACGGGCCTGGACCTGGCGCATCACGGGCATAGCCATACCCGCCGTTCTGGCCCTGGCGTATGTGTACCTGCTCATGAACAACAGCGATGCCAACCCGGAGGGTGGTTTCGGTTCCATCGAGGCCGTCCGGGCGTTGTTTTCGGATGACCCGGCACTCGCCGCCGGCTGGATCCATTACCTGGCGTTCGACCTCTTCATCGGCACGTGGATCGTCCGCGCCGGCCTGGCTTCGGGCGTCCACCCTGTTCTGCTGCTGCCCTGCCTGCCGCTGACCTTCCTGCTGGGGCCCGCCGGATTGTTGCTGGCGTTGATCGTGCTGTCCGGCTTTGGCGACCGTCACTGGCTTAAGGCGACCTGAAGCCTTCGCAATGGCCACTTTCGCACCCTCGGCATTCGTCCGCGAAATGTTGCGCCGGCAGGCTTGCCTTGGCGGCTATGCCCTGCTGTGCCTGGCGGGCGCGCTAGTCACTTCGATCTGCCTGCTCCTCGACGACAGAATGATCGATGGCGTGTCGGTGTGGCTCAAGCCAACGAAGTTTTTCCTGTCGATCGCCGTGTTCTCGGGCACCATGGCGTGGTTTTTCGGCCACGTCCGGCCACAACGGCGCTCGAGTGTTCTGATGCGGCTGACCGTGGCTGTATTGCTGCTGACGGCGAGTTACGAGCTGTTCTGGATCACCTGGCAGGGCGCCCACGGACTGCATTCGCATTTCAACTTCGACACCCCCCTTTACGCGCTCATGTATTCCCTGATGGGTGTGGGCGCCGTATCACTCGCCGGGACAACCCTGCCCCTGGCATGGGAAATCGGACGCAGGCCGGCTGAAGGCCTGGATCCGGACTACCGGCTGGCCGTGATTCTCGGCCTGGTCATCACTTTTGCGCTCGGGGGCAGCTTCGGGGGCTACATCAGCGCCAGCGGAGGCAGCGCGGTGGGCGAATACGCCAGCAACATGCCCCTGTTTGCCTGGAACCGGGTGGGCGGAGACCTGAGGGTTCCGCATTTTTTTGGAATGCACGCATTACAGGCCACGCCGCTGTTGGCCATTGCACTTGCATCACTTGGCTGGCGTGGGAAGCGGGCGGCGCTCACGGGTTCGGCTGTTTACGTCGCCTTGACGCTTGGATTGTGGTTCGCGGCCCGATCCGGCCTGCCCTTCGTTCCCTTCTAGGATTCACCCAGAAGGCGAAAAAGCGCGTCCGACATGGCTTCACTGTCGTGCGGGGCCGACAGCACACCCGCCCAGCGCACCTGCGGGTCGAGGAGCTGAACGCTGATGGTGTGATCGACGTTGTACCAGGTGCCAGGTTCGTGCTCAGGCACAACGTAGTGTGCGCCCACCTGCATGGCCAGAGCGCGCAGTTGCTCGTCCGGCCCGCTGACCGCGGAGATTCCGCCCCCGAATCGCTCGCGATATTGCGCCAGCGCCTCCGGAGTATCACGCGCCGGGTCGACTCCGACGAACAGAACCCTTGGCAGGCGTTCCGAGGGCAGACGGCCCTCGAGCCGATCGACCACGTCCGTCAGCAGGAAAAGGGTGTCCGGGCAAATATGCGGACAGGAGGTGAAGCCGAAAAACACCAGTGTCCATTCGCCCTCCAGGGCATCCCTGGACACGGACTCGCCAGCATGGTCGTACAGGTCGAAATCGGCGATCGGTTTTGGCTCCGGCAACCTGAGCAGCGGTCCGTCGCGCATCTGTGCCTGGTCGGCTGGCGCCGGGCCGCCGGTGATCTTGCTTTGAACCATTTCCTGTGCCAACCACATGCCGCCGGTCGCGGCGGTCACCGCAACCGCGCCCAATAGAACCAGCTGAGTAATTTTTTGTTTCGGCAACATGTCAATATCCGGCGGCAAAGTCTAGCGCGGGAGCGGCGCCCTTCCAACTGAGACTACGTAGCAGTGGGTACGTTCATGCATCGAGAAACAAGATGGGCCATTCCGGTCGATTCAGCCTAGCTATACTCGCACCATGCCCGAGCCCTACTGGCCCCACACCTGCATCGAAGCGTTGCCGCCGGATAAACGGCTGGAGCATGTCCGTTTCTGCAGCCCGTTTGCGGCACACCTCATCGATCAAAACCCGTGCTGGCTGGAGCAACTCGAAGCCGGCGAAAGGCTTGGCGAATCCTCACCACCCCGTGGGGCGCGCGCGCGGGAATGGATTGAGGCCTATGGACTGGACGATGGCCTGCGCTCATTTCGCAACCAGGAGATGCTGCGCATCATCTGGCGGGACCTCTGCGGACTGGCCACGCTGGGCGAGGTGTTCACCGATCTGACGGTTCTGGCCGAGGTCTGCCTTTCCGAGGCGCTGGCCTTACACGACAGCAGGATGCGCGAAAAATACGGTGATCCCCGCGACCCCGATGGTCGACGGCAACAGCTTGTCGTGCTCGGGCTGGGAAAACTCGGCGGGCGGGAACTCAACCTGTCCTCGGATATTGACGTGATTTTTTGCTACCCCGCCAGCGGTCATTGCGACGGCCCGCGCGGCTTGAGCAACGCGCAATTTTTCGAAAGGTTGTGCCGCGCAGTCATCGCAACACTCGCAGACCTGCGTCCTTCGGGCTTTTGTTTCCGTGTCGACACGAGGCTGCGGCCATTCGGTGAGGCTGGACCGGTCTGCTGCAGCTTCGCGGCCATGGAACAGTACTACCAGCGTGAGGGTCGGGAATGGGAGCGCTACGCGCTGATCAAGGCGCGGCCGGTTGCCGGCAGTCGTGAGCCAGGCGAACGGTTGCTGGAGGTCCTGCGACCATTCGTCTACCGCCGCTATATCGACTTTGGCGCCATCGAGGCGCTGAGAGACATGCAAGAGCTGATCCGCGCCGAGACGGCGAGACGCGACCGCCAGGACGACATCAAGCGCGGCCCGGGCGGAATACGCGAGATCGAGTTTCTCGCCCAGGGCTTTCAACTCTTGCGCGGGGGGCGTGAGCGACGCCTGCAAACCCCGTACCTGTCTGTGGCGCTCGATTCCATTGCCAACCTGGGCTTGTTGCCAAACGATGTCGTCAGCCGCCTGCGTGGGCATTACACGTGGCTACGGCAAGTCGAAAACCGTCTCCAGGCCATGCGCGACCTGCAGACCCACGATATTCCCGGCGGCGAGGCGCTCGAGCGCCTGTGCGCTGCCATGGGCCTGCCGGACAGCGGGGAGTTTCGTCACCGTCTCGACAAGCGGCGAAAGGACGTATCCGGCATTTTCGACCAGACCTGGTCAGAGCCAAAACCCGTCTCTGGCAAAGCCGATGAAGGGATGAGCGGCATGGAACGGTGGCAAAGGCGATGGGCCGAGTGGCGGGACGGCCGCGGGCGGGCCAGGGGATCGCTGGCATCGTTCGTAACCAGCCTTGAGCGGCGGCCAATGGGCCAAAGGGCGGCGGCACGCCTGGACCGGTTGATGCCGTTACTCCTGAGGCAAGTCGAAGAAAAGCGCCTGGAAGACGAAGTGTTCACGCGCTTGCTCGACCTCATACTGACCGTCTCGAGGCGGAGTGCATACCTTGCACTGCTGGCCGAGAACCCGGCGGCCCTCGAACGCACGATCGAATTGTTCGGGCGCAGCGCCTGGGTCGCGCAGCGAGTGTGCCGCTTTCCCGAATTGCTCGACGAGCTGATCGACCCTTCGCTGGGGCATCACATACCCAGCATGGAAACCCTGCAAGCCGCGGCGGGACGCAAGCTTGAACTGCAGGATGAGGAGGCCATTCTGGCCGGCCTCAATTACCTCAAACAGGCCACCTGCCTGAGGCTGGCGGTAGCGTGGCTCGAAGGCCGGATATCGGCGTCTGCGCTGCAGGAATCGCTCACCGACCTCGCCGAGGTCATGGTTGGGGCGACATTGCATCTGGCGGAGGGCGAGCTCGGACGACGCCACGGCTTCATTGGCCAGGCGGGTGTGGCCATCATCGCTTACGGCTCTCTGGGGTCGCGTGAATTGGGGTTCGATTCAGACCTCGACCTCGTGTTTCTCTACGACCCGGGTTCCGGTGAATCCGCAGGAGAACGCCCCCTCGCGGCCGAACGCTGGTTCGCCCGGCTGGCGCAACGGGTCGTGGCGCTGCTCACTGCTCTGACACCGTCTGGCAAGCTGTACGACATTGACACGCGGTTGCGGCCAAACGGGCAGTCGGGCCTGCTGGTCAGCCCCATCAGCGCTTTCGAGACCTACCAGATGACAGAGGCCTGGACCTGGGAGGCACAGGCGATGACCCGGGCACGGCCCGTCGCTGGAACACAAGAACTGGCGTCGGGTTTCGAAGCCATCCGGCGGACCTGCCTTTGCCGCCCCCGCGACGCCAGCTCCGTGGGCAGAGAAATCCTGGAGATGCGCGAACGGATCAGGGAAAGCCATGGCGATGGAAATACGCCCGCGCAGCGCCTCAAACACGCTCCCGGCGGCCTCGTGGACATCGGCTTCATCGCCCAGCTCGGCATTTTGGCCCTCGCCTGCCAACACGAAGAAATCATTCAGGCGACCGGCGCTGAAGGGCAGCTCGACCGTCTGCTGAACGCGGGTTGGCTGGACGCGGCACAGCACAGGCTGCTTCAGCAACGGCTGGCCGCTCTTCGACAGGCTCGCGTCGCCCTCGAACTCCAGGCCAGGCCATCGGACGACGGCGATTCGGGCGAAGGGGTTGCCGCGCTGCTCATACACTTGGCACGGAGGTGACGACCAGCGCGCGCCGCGGTGTAGAATAGCCGCCCGAATTAATGATTGAGGCGCTTTGTTCTGGCGCTTCTGGGAGGCCCGCGTGTCGCATCCAACGGACGC
>JBFHEJ010000195.1:0-5229 GCA_041584255.1 Lysobacterales bacterium | reverse complement strand
GACGTCGTCCGGCAGTTCGTCATAATCAGCAGCGAGAGCGCCCACGATGCAAACAGGGCGGCCAGCCTTGCATTGATGTATGGTGAAACCAAACAGTCCTTCGAGCTGTTCACGCGCTGAGCCACCGTAAACCATGAATTTCGAGGTCTTGCGACGCAGGTTTTCATGCTGGTCCTCGACCAGGGCGCGAAGGAGATCGTGCTTGCTCGGAAAGTGATAGTGAACAGCGGCGTTCTTCACTCCCAGCGGAGAGGAAATGTCGCTGTAGCTGAAACCGTTGAATCCGCGCTGCATCATCAATTCTGAAGCCCGTTCAATAATCCGCGCTTTGGTGTCGGTGGCCTGGTTCATTTCTGTTGTCAAATTCGTGACTCGGATTGATATTAACCTACTAGTAAGTAAGTATACAGATCATGCGGCGGATTGCAAGTGAATTTTTTTGCTATTCGAGAAAATTTCCCAGGGGGCTCAACCGAGCATGTCGCTCAATCAGGCCTGAAGCCCACTCCAGGCCGGTGCGAATCGCATCGGCCTGTTCCTCACGCGCGATTCGCAGAAGCTGGGCCCTGGTTTCGGGCGTGTAGCGCTTCTCGGGCCGCTTGGAATATCCCGACGACACTTCCGGGAAGCGTCCCGCAACTGCCGGGCCCTCATCCTCGAGGCCAAAAAAGCCGGCGATGGCGGGCAGCTGATCAGCGGGGTCGGACACCAGCCGGTTGAAATCGAACATCCTCGTTCGATCCCCCAGTGCGGCGTGGGCCTCAAACATGTAATTGATGCTGGTTATCCAGGAGAGAGCGGCCAGTTGCGGGCGCCCTAATTCGTGCAAACTGAATTCCGGCTCGGCGGCGATAGTCGTCCAGTCCCGCATTCGGGTGCGTGCCTGTTTCCAAAGGTCTCCGCCGTCCTTCTGCTTACCCAGCATGTTGGCCAGGTAGGTTTCCAGCGGCACGAAAAGCAGCAGGGCACGGTGACTGCTGTCTTCTTCCATGATGGGGCGAATGAGATTGTTGCCGGTGCTGGTGGCCTTGACGATGTTGACCTGGTCCGGGCGAAAGCGCCTTGCCAGGCTGTCCAGAACCGTGATCAGCAACCGGCGCCAGTTGTCACGCGCCATCATGGCGGCGGGTGTGCCCAGTTCCCGCTGTTCGGCTGATAGAAGGCGCAGCGTCAGTGGTTCGCGGAACGGCAGAAACCGAGCGCTGCTCGAGAGGGCACGCGAAATCAGTGTTGAACCGCAATGGCCGACATGGAAAATGAAACCCATGGGGCCCCGGTTGCGCCCGGGTCGGGGAAACATCTGCGCCAGATGCTGCATTTCGTAACGCACCGCCGGGCAGTTGAATTCCTGGATCCTGGCGTCGAGGAAACTGGCTTCGCGGTACAGCGTCTCTTCGATTCGCATCAAGGTGTAGGTTTTCTGCCCGAGGTCGTAGTCGTACAAGTGCCACAGCGGGGTCGCCGTAATCTCTTCCTGCGTGGCCGGTTGGGCGACGGCCCCCGTGCCATGCGCTGAATAGCTGTTCACCGCCGGCCTCGCCACAGCAGCCAGCCGCCGGCCGCCATCAGCGTCAGCCCCGGGACAGACCACCCCGAAACCAGCAGGGGCGCTGCTTCGAAGGCCGTTAGCAGGGCGCCGGAAACCAGAACGGCTGCCCCGGTAGTGCCGCGCCAGCGTTGCCGCTCGCCGCGCTCCTGGAGGCGCCGAATGGCTTCGATATCGGCCGACTCCAGTCGGGTTCTCAACTGGCCGCTGGTTGCCTGGCGCAGGAATTCATGGACCAGTCCCGGCATTTCGGGCGCCTTGCCGATCCAGCCGGGCATGCGGTCGGCGAGTCGGCGCGCGGTCTGGTCGAAGCCGTGCTTCTCGCGCATGATGGATTCGAGTTCGGGCTTGGCCACGGCCCAGATATCGAGGTCCGGATGCAGTTGCCGCCCAAGGCCTTCAATGTTCAGCAGGGTTTTTTGCAGCATGATGAGTTGCGGCTGGATCTGCAGGTTGAAGCGCCTGGCAACCTGGAAGAGCTTCATCAGCAGCTTGCCGAATGAAATCTCGTTGATCGGCCTGGTGAAATTGGGTTCTCCCACGGACCTAACGGCCGCCTCGAGTTCATCGAGCCGGGTCTCTGGGGGAACCCAGCCAGCGTCGACATGGAGTTTGGCAACGCGAAAGTAATCGCGGTTGAACAGGGCGACGAAATTCTCCGCGATGTAGTGCAGGTCCTTGGGGGTCAGGCTGGCGACGATACCGAAGTCCATGGCGATGAAGCTGGCGTCGGCGGGATTGCTGACGTCGACGAAGATGTTTCCCGGGTGCATGTCGGCATGAAACAGGTTGTCGCGGAACACCTGTGTGTAAAACACCTTGATGCCGCGTCGGGCCAGTTTGGGCAGGTCGACGCCGGCTGCCTGCAGCGCTTCGATGTCGTTGACCGGGATGCCCGAAACCCGCTCCATCACGAGCACGCGATCCTTGCAGTACGGCCAGTAGACCTCGGGTATGTACAGCTCGCCGGAGTCGTCGAAATTGCGCCGCAATGCAGATGCGTTGGCCGCTTCGCGCTGCATGTCCAGTTCATCGAAAACGTAGGTCTCGAATTCCTCGACGATATCCCGCGGCCGCACGCGCTCACTGCCATCCCAGTAGCGTTCCAGTAGCGAAGCGAGGTAGAGCAGGAGGTCGATGTCGCGGCGCAGCTGCTTCTCCACACCCGGCCGCACGACCTTGACGACCACTTCGCTTCGGTCGGGCAGGGTCGCGGCGTGGACCTGGGCGATCGACGCCGATGCCAGGGGTTCCCGGTCGAAAGCCGCAAACAGGTTTTCCACCTTGTCGCCGAGCGCGTGCTCAACAATGGCCTGTGCCTCCTCGCCGGGGAACGGCGGAACCCGGTCCTGCAGCAGGGTCAGTTCCTCAGCGATATCCGGCGGCAGCAGGTCGCGCCGGGTGGAGAGGATTTGCCCGAACTTGACAAACACCGGGCCCATCTCCTGCAGCGCCAGGCGTAATCGCTCCCCCCTGGGCAGGTCAGCCACTCGGGCGCGCGACAGCACGGTGAAGAGACGGGCCACTTGCATGGCGCGAAACAAATGGGCTTCCTGCAACAACTCATCGAGCCGGTAGCGGACCAGGATGGCACTGACTTTCAGCGCGCGGGCGAACTGGCGCAGTGAATGCCTCAAGCCTGCTGCCCCCCAGAGTCGGCGCTTTCTTGCACCAGCATTCGGACCCGGGCCTCGAGACGGTCGACCGCGTCACGAAGATCGTCGACGCCATCGGCGAAGACGCGGACTTCTTGCGCTCCGATCAGCGGTCCTGATCGCCCGCCCTTTGGGCCTTCACGCAGGACCTCGCCGAACACTTCTCCGGCGGCATCGGCGGTTTCGCGGGCGCGTCGCGCGCCCTCCCTCAGGCCAGCAGCCAGTTGATGGCCGACAACGTCGCCGAAAAGGCCGGCAAACGCCGCCTCGAAATCCGGGTCGAGTTTTGAGAACAAGCGTTCAAAATCGCGGGCCAGGCCGGCATCGCCGGAAATACTGACCTTGGACCCCGGCGCGTTCCAGCCTTCGCCCAGTTCTGATGCCGCCATCGAGAAGAGGGCGGCGGGCGTCCCAGTAATGGTGGTGTCAGCCTCCGCTTCCGCGTCGCCCGCCGGGCGCTCCACGCTTACCTCCATGCCGTGGTCCGAAGAAGTGAAAAACAATTCGATACCCAGGCCTTCGAGCACGAGCTTCAGGGTGCGGCCCTGGAGCCTTTCCTGCCGGCTGCGCGAGGACGCATCAAATGAAAGTACGGTATTGAGCCCTGCTTGCAGCAATGAGGCGAGCATGGATGGCAACGGTGTCCGGTAGTTGGGCATCGGATTCGACTCCGGGCCTAGCTGCGGGTGCCGCTGTGAATGGCGACGATCCCGCCGGACAGGTTCTGAAAGCCGGCGTCGGAGAATCCGACCTCGCGCATCAATGCCGCAAGCTCCGCCTGACCGGGATGTTTACGGATGCTCTCGGCGAGGTAGCGATAGCTGTCGGAGTCGCCGGCCACGAGTCGCCCCAGCGCGGGCAGCACTGCAAAGGAGTATGCGTCGTACAGGCGGCGGAGCGGCTCAGCCTGGACACGGGAGAACTCCAGCACGAGCAGGCGTCCCCCGCGCTTGAGGACGCGGTGGCATTCGCCCAGCGCCGCGCGCTGGTCGGTCACATTGCGCAGCCCAAATGCCATGGTCACCGCATCGAAGGAGGCGTCGGCAAAAGGCAGAAGTTCGGCGTCGCACAGGGCAGGCAGGATGTTACCGGCGATACCGCGGTCTTCGAGGCGCGCCCTGCCGCGTTGAAGCATGGGCTCGTTGATGTCGGAAAGCACCACTTCTCCGGTGCTGCCCACGCGGTTGCTCAGCAGCGCCGCAATGTCGCCGGTGCCACCCGCGAGGTCAAGGACGCGGTCACCCGGCTTCACGCCGCTGCGAGATACGAAAAACTTTTTCCACAGGCGGTGCACCCCCAGTGACATCAGGTCATTCATGATGTCGTAGCGATCCGCCACGGAATCGAATACACCGCGCACCAGAGCTGTTTTTTCGGCTTTCGGCACGTCCCGGTATCCGAAATGGGTGGAGCTGGTTGATTGTTGGTCGTCGCGGCTCATGGCGGAAGATATTGTACCTGCCGGGGACAACGGCAAGTGCGCATGCGGGTGATAAGATGCCCATTCAATTTCCACCCAAGGCTAGCCCGGATAACGTGCATAACATCGACCTGGCTCTTCTCATCGCTCTTCTGCTCACACTGGGTGTGCTGTGCCAATGGGTCGCCTGGCGTATGCGCTTGCCGGCGATCCTGCCTTTGTTGTTGGCCGGCATCGCTCTGGGACCCGGATTCGAGCTGCTGAGCCCCGACCAGTTCCTCGGGGAATTGCTGTTTCCGGTCATCTCGCTGGGTGTCGCCATCATTCTTTTCGAGGGCAGCCTGACCCTCCGATTCAGTGACATTCGCAACGTCAAGGGCATCATCCTCAACCTGACCACAATCGGAGTGCTGACCACCTGGGGCGTCATGGCAACGGCGGCCCACTACCTGGCCGGCCTGGGGTGGCCGCTGGCGCTGCTCTTCGGCGCCCTGGTTTCCGTAACCGGGCCGACGGTCATCGTGCCGATGCTGCGCAGCATTCAACCTTCGCCGCGCATCTCCAACATCCTCCGCTGGGAGGGCATCCTGGTGGATCCGATCGGCGCG
>JBFHEJ010000194.1:0-5263 GCA_041584255.1 Lysobacterales bacterium | reverse complement strand
TCGGCTGGGCAACGTCAGCGTCGTCGGGTTCGACTGTCTGTTGATCGATTTCGTGCATGAGGCTGGCGCCGACGTCATCATCCGCGGTTTGCGGGCTGTTTCCGACTTCGAATATGAATTTCAGCTCGCCAGCATGAACCGCAATCTTTCGCCCGACATCGAAACCCTGTTCCTCACGCCCGACGAAAATTTCGCCTTTATCAGCTCGACGCTGGTCAAGGAAATCGCCCGACTGGGGGGAAACGTCAGTGAGTTTGTCAGTAAAGACGTGCGCGATGCGCTGGCCCGCAGGTTTGCCGAAGGCTGATTTGTGGCCCTGAAGATCACCGACGAGTGCATCAATTGCGATGTGTGCGAGCCCGAATGCCCCAACGAGGCGATCTCCATGGGGCTGGAGTTCTACGAAATCGATCCCATGAAATGTACCGAGTGCGTAGGGCATTTCGACGAGCCTCAGTGCGTCGAAGTGTGCCCGGTCGAGTGTATTCCCAAAGACCCTGAACACCCCGAAACCCATGATCAACTCATGCAGAAATACCTGCGGCTGCAAACCCACAATGCCTGATCTCGTAACCAAATTCGTGATGATTCGCTCGCTCGTTTTGCTGTCGATGCTATTCCACGGCTGGGCCTTTGCGGCCGCCGCTGACCCGGCCTGGGGCCGAGACGGGATGGTGGTCACTTCGGTCAGCCCGGCTGCGCCAGCCGGACAGCAGATGCTCGAGCGCGGTGGCAACGCGGTGGACGCCGCTGTGGCGACCGCTTTCGCTGCGGCCGTTGCACATCCGTTCAGCTCAGGTCTTGGCGGCGGTTTATTCGCCGTGGTGCACGACGCTGCCAGCGGTGAAAGCGTGACGCTCGACGCCCGTGAAATTGCGCCGGCATCGGCCGATGCCGAGTTCTACCGGAAAAATCCCGACAGTATCCGCAAAGGTAAACACTCGGTCGGTGTGCCGGGTTTCGTGCAGGGCGCCTGGGCCCTCCATCAGCGCTTCGGTTCACTGCCGTGGGCGGAACTGATCGGGCCGGCCATCGCGCTCGCGGAGAATGGGGTGCCGGTCAGCGTCTGGCACAACAGGATGGTCACTTATGTCGCCCCGGCCCTGGAAGAGTTTCCGGAGACGCGCAGAATCCAGACCATTGAAGGCGCGCCTCCACCGCTGGGGTGGATGCTGAAGCAGGAGGACCTCGCGAACACCCTGCGGCTGATCCAGGCCAGGGGCGAAATGGCACTGGCGATCGGGCCTGTCGCCAAGAAGATCGAGGAGGCCACCGGGGGCGTTGTGACCGAGCTCGATCTGGCGCGCTACCAGGCAAAGTGGCGTGATCCGATACGAGGCGTTTACAGGGGATACGAGGTCGTCGCCATGCCACCGCCAAGTTCGGGCGGGGTGCTGGTGGTCGAGATGTTGAACGTCCTCAATCGCTTCGATCTGTCCGCCAGGGGACTGAATTCCGGCGATTACGTGCACCTCGTTGCCAGCACGATGGAACTGGCGTTCGCCGACCGGGCCCGCCATCTCGGTGATCCTGATTTCTATCCTGTTCCGGTCGAACGGCTGACTTCGATGGAATACGCGGACGAGCTTGCCGGGCGGCTCAATCCCGAGGGGCAACCCGAGGTGAGCAACTCGCTGTCCGCGCTACCCGACGATTCCGGGACGACGCAGATCAGTGTCCTTGACCGCAATGGCAATGCCGTTTCTCTGACGCAGACCATCAACACGATTTTCGGCTCGAAGATCACCGTGCCGGGAACCGGTATCGTGCTCAACAACGAACTCGACGACTTCTCGGTGGACACCGAGACGCCAAATCTTTGGGGTGCGGTCGGGGCCGACGCAAACGCCATCGCGCCCGGAAAGCGCCCCCTGTCCTCGATGACGCCGATGATCGTGATCAAGGACGGACGCGCCATGATGGCGCTTGGTTCACCGATGGGCACGCTGATTATTTCCACCGTACTCCAGACGCTCATTAACACGATCGATTTTGGCCTCGATGCGCAAAGCGCGGTCATGATGCCGCGCTTTCATCACCAGTGGCAGCCCGACACCCTGTTCCTGGAGCCGGAGTTTCCGCGCGAGGTTCGCGATCGCCTGGAGAGTCTGGGCCATACGATCGGCGACCGGTCGATGGTCGGCGCGGCTCAGCTCGCGGTCTACGACCCCGAGACCTGCTATTTCTGGGGTGGGGCGGATGGCCGCCGCGACAGCGGTGCGGCGGGGGCCAATATCGGCCAGGCCGTTGTAGACAGTGAGCTGCGCTGCGCCACCCTCGGCAAGGCGCGGGGTGCTGAAATTCCACAGTGATTGTGGAATTACCGGAGCCCCGACCGGCAGCGATCAGGAATCCAGTACAGGAAGCTAACGCATGACCAGGTTTGTGGTTGTTTTGATGTTCCTTAGTCCGATCTCCGCGATCGCCGAGATTACCCACCAGCAACTCGATGTGCTGGCTGCCGGGGTTCAGCCGCAGGTTGTTGAGTGGAGGCGTTGGTTCCATCAGTATCCAGAGCTGAGCAACAGGGAGTTCGAGACTTCAAAACGTGTCGCCGAGATTCTCGAAAGCATGGGCCTGCAGGTCGAGACGGGTATTGCAAAAACCGGCGTGGTGGCCGTGCTCAAGGGTGGAAGTCCCGGCCCACTGGTGGCCATACGCGCCGACATGGACGGCCTGCCCGTCACCGAGGAGACCGGTCTAGAATTCGCCTCGGTCAACACCGCGGAGTACAACGGCCAGGCGACCGGCGTGATGCATGCCTGCGGCCACGACACCCACATGGCCATGGCGCTGGGCGCGGCCGAGGTCCTGAGCCAGGTGCGCAATGAGTTGCCAGGTTCGGTGATGTTTATTTTCCAGCCTGCCGAGGAGGGGCCGCCTCCGGATGAAGCCGGTGGTGCGCGGCTGATGCTCGATGAGGGCATCTGGTCCGAACGCAAGCCCGAAGCCGTGTTCGGCATTCATATCGGCATCAACCAGCCGGGCGGACAGATTTCGGTACGTCCGGGCCCGCTGATGGCCGCCTCGGACCGCTGGGAGCTGGTGGTCAGGGGCGCGCAGACCCACGGCGCGAGGCCCTGGAACGGCGTTGACCCGATCGTGGTGGCCTCTCAGATCGTGCTCGGCTTTCAAACCATCGCCAGCCGCCAGGTCGACGTTACCAGGGCGCCGTCCATTATCAGTGTCGGTCGAATCCAGGGTGGCATCAGGAACAATGTGATCCCGGAAAGCGTCGAGCTTGAGGGCACGATCCGCAGCTTCGATCCGGAGATGCGCAGCGAAATCCATGCGCGCATGGAGCGGACAGCCACGTCCATCGCGGATGCCGCTGGTGCCAGCGTCGATTTCCTGGTCGACCTCGGCAATCCACCGGTCATCAATGATGCCGCGCTTTATCGACAGATGTTGCCCACCCTTGAGCGGGTGTCCGGCGACAACGTGGTCAACGACGTCAATCCACAGACCGTGGCTGAGGATTTTTCTGAATTCAGCAATGCCACGCCGGGGCTGTACTTCTTCCTCGGCAATGGTGAACCCGGGGTCGACCCGGGCACGCTCCCCGCCAATCACTCACCATTTTTCGACGTCTACGAGCCGAACATGCGGGTCGGCGTGCGGGCTTTCGCCCACCTGGTGGTCGATTACCTGCAAGACTGATCGAGTCGACAATCCATGAAGGGCCGTCGCGCCGCATGCTTCGGTACCCAAAGCACTGGCAGGCTGCCTAGGGTGAGATACAGATCCGCGCTGCCGGCGGAGATTGCCAGCGCTCGCCGTCGAGGCGCTCGAAGGTAATGAAAAGGTCGTGGCAACCGTCGCTCGCGTTATTGAGCGGGATTTCGACGGACCACCCGGTGTCAACGTAACGGTCGGTGCCGAAGTCTTCGGCCAGCCAGGGGA
Organism: Lysobacterales bacterium; assembly: GCA_041584255.1. Lineage (GTDB taxonomy): Bacteria > Pseudomonadota > Gammaproteobacteria > Xanthomonadales > SZUA-36 > JAUIBE01. Next base: position 1,360 of record JBFHEJ010000194.1, on the reverse strand, counting down.
AATGCAGGCCGTACCGCGCATCGTGCCATGAGTCACCGCCGAGGCTGAAGCCAATGGCGGCCAGGGGCGCTTCGTTGTCCGTGTCAAACGCCCAGCCGTCCATGTGCAGCACCGGGGACTCGCTGCGTGACACGCGGAACTCGAAGCCTTCCTCGTACAAGCCCCATGGCCGGCCCCACGGCTGCTCCCGGATCGGGTGAATGTAGAAATAGAAATTCCCGGAAGGGTCGACGTAATCCCGGTCCAGCCAGCGGTTGAACACATCCGGCGCGTGCTCAAGGCCATTATCCGAGAGCCAGTCGCGGTACTCGGCCAGCAACAGCTTGCCGGTGCTCTTTGCAGAAATGGCGCCGTAACGCCAGCCAACCTGCTGTTCGACCTCGTCGAGGTTCCACTCACCGCGCAACAGCATGAACATGGCGGTGGCCACGCCGGAGCGGTCTACCCCGCTGGTGCACTGGAAAAGGACCGGCGTTTCGATGTCCGTAAGGATGTCCCTGAGGTCTCGAAACGTGTCCACCCGCGGCATGGCCTGGGAAAGGCCGACGACGTGGTGTGTGACGCCGAGCGCTTCGGCCGCGGCCTTTTCCTCTTCGTACCATTCAGCCCCTTCGCGGATGGGCCGCAGGTTGACGACTGTGCGGATGCCTTTCTTCTTCACGACTTCGCCGAGTTCCGCAGCGCTGAGCTGGGCGCTGCGATAGGCCACCCCGGGAATCGCGGTTCGAAGATTGTCCCAGGTCATGTACAGTACCGCCCCACCAACCAGGAAGACGGCGAGGGTAATCAGCAGCAGGCGCTTCACGGCTTGATGTAGGCCCTTGGCAATCGACCCTCGGGCGCAAAGTAGCGGTCGCGCAACAGGGTCTGGCGGGAGACCATGGGGTCGAGCCGGCCCTCGATGACGACGAGGTCCGCGACCGTCGTGGCTTCGAGTGGATCGCCGCTCCAGATCACGATGTTGGCGCGCTGATGGGCTTCAATGGTGCCGGCATGATGATCAACCCCGAACATTGTCGCCGGGTTGATGGTCAGGGCGGCCAGTGCCGCTTCCCACGCCAGCCCATGCGCCACGGCCACGCCAGCGGCATGGCGGATGGTGCGGGCGTTGTGCGTGGAGTCACCGACGATGAAGCCGAAGGTGACGCCTGCCGCCTCTAGCAGTGCGGCGGCGTCGAGTCTCGCGCCGAGCATGTCGAAATTGGCGGGCAGGTTGGCCAGCGGATTGATCAGGACCGGCACTTTGGCCTGGGCCAGCTCGTCGGCCACCTTCCAGGCTTCGGCCGCTCCTGAAATCACCGGCCTGAGTTCGTGTTCGGCTGCGAATCGAAGCACCTGGAGGATGTCGCTGGCCCGGTCG
>JBFHEJ010000193.1:0-5270 GCA_041584255.1 Lysobacterales bacterium | reverse complement strand
GCGTATCAATCCGGACCCGGGCGACAAAGGTTTTCTTCTTACCGTCCTCGGCCGTGGCCGTGATCGATACTTCATCTGAAGAAGTACCCTCAAGCCCTTCAATATCAAAAGTTTCTTTACCAGTAAGACCCAACGACACGGCATTCTCGCCTGGCTGGAAATTCAGCGGCAAAACGCCCATGCCGATCAGGTTTGAGCGGTGAATGCGCTCGAAGCTCTCGGCAATCACGGCCTGTACGCCCAGCAGAATGGTGCCTTTGGCGGCCCAGTCCCGTGATGACCCGGTACCGTATTCCTTGCCTGCAAGAACGATGAGCGGAGTCCCTTCCTCCTGGTATTTCATCGCCGCGTCATAGATGAACATCTCCTCGTCCGAAGGCTGATGGCGGGTCCAGCCACCTTCGGTGCCGGGTGCCAGCAGATTGCGCAGGCGGACGTTGGCAAACGTACCGCGCATCATGACTTCGTGGTTGCCGCGGCGCGAGCCGTAGCTGTTGAAATCGGCCTTCTGAATACCCTTGCTCTTTAAATAGGCGCCAGCAGGCGAGTTCTCAGCGATTGAACCGGCCGGTGAAATGTGGTCTGTCGTGATCGAGTCGCCCAGCAGCGCCAGACAGCGGGCGCCGCGAATTTCCGGAATCCCGGGCGGCTCCTGGGTCATGTTTTCGAAGTAAGGAGGATTGCGGATATAGGTCGATTCCGGTTCCCAGGTATACATTTCGCCTTCCGGCGCGTCGATGGCATTCCAGTTCTCGTCACCCTCGAACACGCTGGAATAGCTGGACTCGAACATGTCCGAAGAAATGCTTGCACGAATAGCGTCCTGAATCTCGTGGCTGGACGGCCAAATGTCGCGCATATAGACCGGATTGCCATGAGCGTCCGTGCCGAGGGGCTCGCTGGTCAGGTCCAAATCCATGCGGCCTGCCAGCGCATACGCCACCACCAGTGGCGGCGAAGCGAGGTAGTTCATCTTGACGTGGGCGTGAATGCGGCCCTCGAAATTGCGGTTCCCAGACAGCACTGCCACCGTCACCAGTTCGTGTTCTCGAATGGCTTTCTCGATGGGGTCTGCCAGCGGCCCCGAGTTACCGATGCAGGTGGTGCAACCGTAGCCCACGACGTTAAAGCCCAGGGCTTCGAGGTCGTCGAGTAAAGCCGCCTTCTTCAGGTAGTCGGTCACCACCCGCGAACCGGGCGCCAGCGATGTCTTTACCCATGGTTTGACCCTGAGGCCTTTTTCAAGCGCATTGCGGGCCAGCAGACCGGCACCGAGCATGACAGCCGGATTGGAGGTATTGGTGCAGGACGTAATGGCGGCGATCACGATGGCGCCATCGGTCAATTCGAAGCTTGAATCTTTGTATTCAACCAGGGGCGTCGGCGCATGCACATCCTCGTCATGTCCGACAGCGGTTCCGCCGCCTTCGCCTTCGAACCGGTCCTTGGTCATCTGGCTGGGCTTGCGATCATTGGTGAGACCTATCACATGTTCGCGGTAGTTGGTTGCAGCCTCGGTCAGTAAAACCCGGTCCTGCGGGCGCTTGGGACCCGCCAGGCTGGGCAGCACTGTGCTCATGTCGAGCTCGAGAACGGCGCTGTAGTCGGCCGGCTTCTGTCCTTCTTCGCGCCACATTCCCTGGGCACGCATGTAGGCCTCCACCAGGGCAATTCGTTCTTCTGAACGGCCGGAAAGCTTCATGTAGCGCAGGCTCTCCCTGTCGACCGGAAAGATCCCGCAGGTGGCGCCGTACTCGGGCGCCATGTTGGAGATCGTTGCGCGATCAGCCAGGGGCAATTGGGAAAGGCCGTCACCGAAGAACTCGACGAACTTGCCGACCACACCGAGCTCACGCAGCATCTGCGTTACGGTCAACACCAGGTCGGTCGCCGTCGATCCTTCCGGCAGCTTGCCCTCGAGCCGGAAGCCAACCACCTGGGGTATAAGCATGGTGATGGCCTGGCCGAGCATGGCCGCCTCGGCTTCGATGCCACCGACACCCCAGCCCAGCACACCAATGCCATTGATCATCGTGGTATGCGAATCCGTGCCCACCACGGTATCGGGATAGGCTGTGCCGTTATTGTCGAACACGACCCGCGCCAGATGTTCGAGGTTGACCTGATGGACAATACCGGTGTTCGGCGGCACCACGGCAAAGTTGCTGAAGGCGCTTTGCCCCCACTTGAGAAAGCTGTAGCGCTCATTGTTGCGCTGAAACTCGATGCGGTTGTTGAGGTCGAGCGAATCCGGCCGTCCATAGCTGTCGACCTGTACCGAATGGTCGATAACGAGTTCGGCAGGGGATAGCGGGTTGATCTTGCTGGCCGCACCACCGAGGGTTTCCATGGCGTCACGCATTGCCGCGAGGTCGACCACGGCCGGCACACCCGTGAAGTCCTGCAGCACCACGCGCGCAGGCGTGAAAGCGATTTCTTCGCTCGGTTCGGCGCCGGCCTCCCATTTGCACAGGGCTTCAATGTCGTCCCTGGTGACGTCCAGGCCATCCTCGTGGCGCAGGAGATTTTCAAGCAGCACCTTCAAGCTGAAGGGCAAACGCGAAACGTCGTAAGTCTCAGCGAGCTTTTCGAGGCTGAAGTAGCGGTAATCCTGGCCGTTGACGTTGAGGGTTGAAGCGGTAGAAAAAGAATCAGACATCAAGTCCTCCGGGTGGGTTGGCTGTACTTGCCGATGGTCACCAGTGACCAATTATCTCTTATTCTCACGACTCAATCAGGAGTTCTTCGGCCTCGCGGCAGATTTTCTTGCGGCCGAAAACCAGCTCCAGGCGCCCGCCGCCGAGTTGGTCCCAGAGAAAGGCTGAACGCAGTCCGGCCATCAGCAGGGTGCGCACCCAGTCAACCGTGCGCTGGACCTGCAGGTACTGCGGTCTGCCATTGACCACGATACGCGGCTCAATTTTGCTGATCGACTCGCAATAAAGTTCGGACACCTGCTGTGCCTGAAAATCCTCTCGCTCGTGCTGCTCGAGGTGTGTGCCCAACTCCCTGATCCGCTGAAGTCCGTCGTGCACCTTTTCCTGGATTTCGGACAGGCGCTTGAACTTGCGCTCGATTTGCAACAAACCGACCGCGTAGCGCAAGGCGTCCATGTGGCGCTGTTCGCCTTGAAGAACACTGAGCATCGTCTCAACGCCGAGGCGCAACTGGTCCGCCCCACCGTAAACCAATTCAACGCTGTCGGCCTCGAGCCTGAACAGACTGTCGAGACAACTGGTAGCCGCATAGCCGGACCAGGTGCCGTGACAGGCGGCCTGCCGCACCAGCTCCGTGGCCTGGAATACGCCCGCCAGTGCCAGCGTCCTATGCTTCACGAGGCTGCCCTGCGCGGTTCAGAAACCGCGACGGCTGGCGGCACATCCGCCCACTCGATAATGCCGCCGCCCAGGCATTCGTCGCCGTCGTATAGCACCACCGACTGACCAGGCGTGACCGCGCGCTGGGGCGCGTCGAAGACAACCTCCATTTGCTCGGGCGAAATGTTCTCGATGCGGCAGGCCTGGTCACTTTGGCGGTACCGCACCTTGGCCGTGAGGCGACGGTCCGGTTGGGGCGCAGACCCGGATATCCAGTTCAGCTGCCGCGCCGTCAGGCGGTCCGCCATGAGCCATGGGTGATCATGGCCCTGGCCAACATATAGCTCGTTGTCGTCGAGGTCCTTGTGTAAGACATACCAGGGCTCTTCGGGCAGATTGCGCACACCGCCAATTCCGAGCCCCTGCCGCTGACCGAGCGTGTAAAACATCAGGCCGTCGTGCTCGCCAAGCACGCGGCCGTCGGTGGTTTTGATCTCGCCGGGAGAGGGATTCAGGTAACGTCCAAGGAATGACCGGAAATCCCGTTCACCGATGAAACAGATGCCAGTGCTGTCCTTTTTGTCGTGGACATCGAGGCCGTAATCCAGCGCGATCCGCCTGACTTCCCTCTTGTCGAGTTCTCCAACCGGGAACAGGGCCCGGGAGAGGGCTGCCTGTCCGATCGCGTAGAGAAAATAGCTCTGGTCCTTATCGGGATCGCGGCCGCGCAGCAGCCTCGAACGGCCGTCGCGCTCAACGCGGCGGACGTAGTGGCCGGTGGCGACACGGTCGGCGCCAAGATCCGCTGCATGATCGAGGAAGGTCTTGAACTTGATTTCGCGATTACACAGGATATCCGGGTTGGGTGTGCGCCCGGCACGATACTCGGCCAGGAAATCCTCGAACACCAGGTCCCAGTACTCGGCGGAGAAATTGCGACGGTGGAGGTCGATATCCAGTCGTTCGGCCACCGCAGCGGCGTCAGCCGCGTCTTCCTCCGCAGTACAGGCTCCGCCGTGGCGATCGTCTTCCTCCCAGTTTTTCATGAACATGCCCGCGATTCGCTGGCCCTGCTTTTTCAGCAGGCAGGCGGAGACCGAGGAATCGACGCCGCCAGACATTGCAACCATCACGAGATTAGGACCGCTCATGCACGCAAACATGGGGTCTTTCTGCCAAAGCAAAAGTGCGCGGGAAAGAGGAAACCCAGGGGAGAATTCGGCGCAGGAATGGCAGAGTATACCAAATCTGAATGGCTTCAATGCCGGGAGAAGCTGCGATAAAATTGCCGCATGGGTCAGGACCTCGAATCCCGCAAACATGAGCTCGCACTGGAGGAAGCACGGCCGGAGGTCAAGCTTCCGCCCATGTATCGTGTCGTCCTGCTAAACGACGATTACACCCCCATGGATTTCGTCATCGAGATCCTCAAGATTTTCTTCGACATGAGCCACGACCGTGCCACGCAGGTGATGCTTCACGTGCACACCAAGGGCAAGGGCGTGTGCGGCGTTTTTACCTTTGAAATCGCTGAGACCAAGGTGGTGCAGGTCAACGAGTTCTCGCGCCAGAACGAGCACCCGCTCAAATGCACCATGGAGAAAGCCTGAGGCACAGTTTTGAAACCTGTGCTCGGGTGGACGGGTCTTAGTTAGTGAAAGGCGACCTGAGGACAGCCGCATGTTCAGCAAAGAGCTCGAAATTTCGATCAGCCAGGCGTACCAGGAGGCGCGTAAGCAGCGTCACGAATTCCTGACGGTGGAACACATGCTCCTGGCGTTGCTCGACAATGCCTCGGCGCTCGGCATCCTAAGCGCCTGCGGCGCCAGCGTCGAAGATCTCGAACGTGACATTCGCAAGGCCCTGGAAGATACGGTCCCGATGCTCGCGGATGACGACTCGCGTGACACGCAACCGACCATCGGCTTCCAGAGGGTGCTACAGCGCGCGCTG
>JBFHEJ010000192.1:0-5285 GCA_041584255.1 Lysobacterales bacterium | reverse complement strand
GCATGTCGGTTGACCAGGGCAAGACCTCCAACAGCAATGTGAGTCTGCTGCTCAGTGCGCTGACAGATCGGGATCCCGCTGAGACCGGTACAACGACATTTCGCCCGCCCTACACGCCGGTCACACTCGGCGCCATAGCCGCGCAGGGAACGGGCGCGTTCCTTGCCCCGCGGCGATATTTGCCGGCGCATCGAGCGCATTTGGAACTGGGTGCGCACTTCGAGGACTACGGTTGGCAGCGACCAGAGGCCTATCCGCGCTCGGGAGAGGACATCACGGCGGCCACCATGCGGGAAGCGAAAGCAGTGCGCACGGCGGTCGGCATTTTCGACAATTCACCGATAGGCAAGCTTGAAGTCCGCGGTCCTGATGCCGCGGAATTCCTCGATCGCCTCTACATCAACGATGTTCATAGCCTGGATATAGGTCGTGCGCGGTACGGCCTGATGCTCAACGAGAACGGCGTGATTATCGATGACGGCGTGTTTCTGCGCCTGGCTGCAGAACGCTTCCTGGTCCATACGACGTCAGGCGCCGTGTCGCGCATTCACGAACTGATGGAAGAGTGGCTGCAGTGCGAGTGGCGTGATCTGCAGGTGGTGGTCCACGATGGGACCGAGCAGTATGCCAACCTGACCATCGCCGGGCCGAGGGCGCGCGAGACGCTGATTGGGCTGGGATGCAGCATGGATATTTCAGCAGATGCCCTGACCCACATGTCATTCGCCTCCGGAACGGTGTGTGGCGTCGAAGCGCGGCTGACCCGGGTCAGCTACAGCGGCGAATTGAGTTTCGAGATCAACCTTCCGGCACGCTTCGGCGCCGCATTACTGGAGGCCGTGCTGGAAGCTGGCGCGCCGCATGACATAGTGCCGTTCGGCGTCGAGGCACTGATGGTCCTGCGAACGGAAAAAGGCTACTTGCACGTCGGTGCTGACACAGACGGCTCGACGACACCGGACGACGTCGGCTGGGGAAAAGTCGCCCGTAATAAAGGCCGGGATTATATCGGCCGGAGGTCGCTGTTCAGGCCTTCCAACCGCAGTGCCGGGCGTCTTCAACTTGTCGGCCTCGGCACCGATCGACCCGACCAGACCATCTGCGCCGGCCAACACCTGCTCCTGGGTGACGACCGCCGGCCTCCCGCGGCCACCGACGGCTGGATCACCTCCGCTTGCTATAGCCCGAACCTGCGGCGTCATATCGCCCTGGCGATGCTTCGGGACGGTCGTGCGCGGCACGGTGAATCCGTTACGGTCTGTGACGCCGGCAAGCATTATTCGGCGACCGTTTGCTCACCGATCCATTTCGACCCGGAAAACCTCAAGTTGTCATGACGCCCAGAGACTCACTCCGAAGCATGGTCTCAGCACTGGAGCAGGCGGACTTCGGGCAGGAAGGCCTGCACGTAGATGGCCTCGCGATCCGCGAAATTGTGGATCTTTCGATAATTCGCGTTCGGGCCCTGCGAGGAACACCACCAAGTCGCTGGTCAGACGCAGAACTTCCCCTGCAGGTCGGTGCATGCTCGCAAGCCGAACCAAGGGCACTATGCCTGCGACCCGGCGAGTGGCTGTTGGTAGGCAACGCGAAACGCTCTGAGAATCAATTGAGCGAGACTAGGCGGCGACTGGATGATTCGGAGTTTTTCACCTGGGATGAAACCCATGCGCTTGCCGTCCTGAGGCTCGAAGGGGAAGCCGCGCCGTGGCTGTTGAGGAAACACTGCGGACTCGATCTGCCAGGGCAAGGATCGGACGACGGCCAGTGCACGCGAGCAAGATTAGCGCACATCAGCATGTTAATGCACTACCACATTAACCAATTGGCGGGGGTTTATGATTTGTTCGTCCAGCGAAGCCTGGCTCGATTTGCTTGGGAGCTGTTGGTAAGCACGGCCCAGCACGCCCTAGAACTGCAAAATACCTTTGACCCTACAAGTCGCGGGCGATCCTGAACCCCACCCGGGCACCGGCGGTGTCGGGTTTTGCTGAAAGCCGGAAGGCGGAACGGGTGTGTTGTGGGGAACTGGCCCAGTATCCGCCGCGTATCACGCGATAACCGCAACCCGGATTGTCCCAGGCACTGCCGTCGACCGGCGCGCGCATGTAAGTATCGTGCCAGCAGTCGCGCACCCACTCGGCCACATTTCCTGAGATGTCGTACAACCCAAACGGGTTTGGTTGAAATGAACCCACCGGGGCAGGCCCCCAGTATCCATCGCTGTAGTTCTCGAATGCCACCGTCCAGCTACGCCGGCTCCGCGACTCGTCACCGTCACCGGTCATGTTCTCCACCAAGCGCTTCGGCGTGCCACTGCCCCACCAGTAAGGCGTCGACGTGCCTCCCCTCACTGCATACTCGAATTCGGCTTCCGATGGCAGCCTATACGACTTGCCCGTCCCACGGGCCAGCCACTGGACATACGCGCTGGCATCGTTCCACGACACGTGGAGCACTGGATCTTCATCTTCCGCCTCCCGACCGTCGTAGGTGTGCTCCCAGGTAATGCCCCGACGCTGGGCAAGCCGCCCCGAGGCATGGTTATAGACGGTCGAGTATCCTTTCCGCTCAGCGTCGGTGGCGTAGCCCGCGCGATCCATGAAGGCGCGAAATTCACCAACGGATAGTTCCCTGATCCCCAGCGCAAAACCCCTCCGTATCGTGACCCGGTGTTCCGGGCTTTCATTTTCGACATGGCCCTCGTCAAACGTGTCCGACCCCATCATGAAACTGCCGGCCGTGATGACCACCAGCTCCGGCGTCCACTGCCCGGTTCTCAGAAAATGGTCGCGAATGAGCTGCCCTGGTTGAAAGCCGCCGTACATTCGCGCCTCTTCGAGGCGCCGTCGCAATTGCCCTAGCAGCACTTCCGCGTTTCCAAGCGCGACCAGGTCCACCAGGATGCGCTCGGCGCGTTCGAAATCTCCACTGTCCATGGCGGTGACCGCCTGGGATTCGAGATATTCGGCGTGCTGATTCCTGATTGAAGAAATTTCTTGCTCAGCGAGCTCAACCATGGTCGGGTCTTCTCGCACCAGCCGCGCTTCTTCGAGCATGCGGTCTGTTGAGTCAAAGTCCAGTCCCCGGGCGTATTCCATGGCGCGATCGATCAGGTGCTGCTGGACCTGAGCCAGACCACGCTGAGCCTCCGCATTCGCAGGGTCCTGGTCGGCAACCTTGCGGTAGAAGTACCAGGCATTATTGCTGGCAGGAGTGACAATTCGGCCGGCTTCCATTGCCTCGCGCGCGAGCGCGAGCTGACCACCCACATTGCCACGCTCTTCAATATCCCGGTAAGCCTGATCCAGACCGAACATGTCCGGGCGAACGGACTTCACCACATCGAGCATTGCCCGCGCCTGCTCTAACTGATTTTGCCGGGCCTTCACTTCCGCCTGGCGCATGACGTCCTGAAGCAGGGCCTCGAGTTCTCGTCGGACAGACTGATTGCCTGGCGTGGCCGCGAGGTCATCGAGCAGTTCGTGCAGTCGCTGGCTCTGCTGCTTGTTGGCAAGCGCAGCGGGAGTTGCCGAGCCCCGTGAGCCCGGCGCGGTCTCAAATTGAGGTCGCCACTCCTCGGCCTGGACATCGCCCAACCGGCGAATTCGTCGCGCTGGCGCCGATTCGTCCCCGCCACCCTCAAGCTCCTGGCCTTCAGATTCCTCGCGTTCTACAGGGGGGAGGAGATTGGGATCTTGCTGATCGCTGCCCTGCTCTTGTGCCTGCGTGCTAGTGGCCAGGGCAACCACGAGACAGGGGAGCAGTTGTTTGAGCCCACAGCCCGAGCGCGGTTTTTTGTTGGCAACCTTGAAGTGCATGCAGTGTCCCTTGCCTGTAGCATCTCTGAAACTGCGGTCGAAAAACCGATTCGGTTCGGTTCAGGGCCGTACGATGCGCGTCACCATAGCGCAGATCAGATATCAACGACAAGGCATTGACAATTGAAGGATTAACGTGGATTCAGAGCGAACACCGGATACGCGACTGAGGGTGGCACTGGCCGCTGCCGACAAGCCGATCGTGGTCGATACAAGCGAGAAGCTGGAACAAGCCGCGGCTGAGTGGGCAAATCACGCGCTGATCGGCGTGGATACCGAATTCCTGAGGGAAAGGACTTATCGCGCCGCTCTCGGCCTGATGCAGCTTTCGGACGGCGAAACTGCCTGGCTTGTCGATCCACTGGCTCTGGAAAATCTCACCCCTCTTCGCACTTTCCTCGAAAACCCAGAGCATGAAAAAGTCATCCACAGCGGATCGGAAGACTTCGAGGTCATCCATCATCAGCTCGGGGTTCAGCCGGCGGGCGCCCTGGACAGCCAGATCGCCTGCGCCCTGCTGGGGCAATCGCTGCAGCTGGGTTATCACCATGCCGTCAACTGGCTTCTCGACGTTGAAATCGAAAAGGACCACACCCGGTCGAACTGGTTGAGGCGGCCGTTGAGCCGGGGCCAACTGCGCTACGCGGCGCTCGATGTCGTGTTGCTTCCGGCGATGATGGAGCGATTACGCGCTGAACTGGAGCGTCTGGGACGCTGGTCGTGGATGCAGGAAGAAGTATCCCGCATGCAACGAAAAAGCACGGAAGATGCGAATCCCGCACATGCCTGGAAACGAATTGGCGGCGCCGGGTCGCTGAGCGACAAGGAGCGCAGCGTGTTGCGTGCTTTGGCCGGATGGCGTGAACGTATCGCCGCGCAAAAGGACACTGCTCGGGGGTTCATTGTTCCGGATGCAGTGCTCATAGTCATGGCGCGAGCCATGCCGAGCTCGCACACGGCATTGGAGCAGATCGACGAACTGCACACTAAGAGCATTCAACGTTATGGCAGCGTGTGGCTCGACCTGGTTGCCGAAGCCAAATCTGCTGTACCGCCAGATCCGCTGTTTCAGCTCTCCACATTACATCGAAAGTGGCTGGCGGCCATGCGCAGAACGGTTGCCCAGGCGGCGGCGGAGCTGAAAGTCGATGCCGCTTTACTGGCCTCCCGCAAACAACTTGAACGATTGATTGCCAGGCATGTGCATTCCCGGGACATACCAGGGCGATTCAAAGGTTGGCGCTACCCGGTGATCACTGAAGACCTCCTGAAAATCATGCGGCGCTAGACTGCCATCATTTTCAACAGGGGCCCCGCATCGCTGGCGACTCCCACCCTCAACCATTAGAATTCGCCATCAATCCCTGGCGCCCGTAGCTCAGTAGGATAGAGCACCGGATTCCTAATCCGGGGGTCGCAGGTTCGAATCCTGCCGGGCGCGCCATGACCACTTAGCTAATAATC
>JBFHEJ010000191.1:0-5286 GCA_041584255.1 Lysobacterales bacterium | reverse complement strand
CGACCATGATGCCGATGCCGACACCGCTGAACACGGACACAAAAGCCGATGATTCCTTTTGCCCTGAGCGGGCATCTGAAGCTGTTTTTTGCATGGTTTGCTGGCTCTCCAGTAACGAGGCATTCATGCCAGGGATCCGGGGGTAACGCACCGCACCCGTCTGGCCATTGATCAGGAGGCAGATTTCACCCTCCGGTGTAGGCGCGCTGAAATACCAGTGCGGCAAGAGCAGCGATTGGGCTGCCAGGTGCCTGTAGCGCGTGTCTGCCGATACGTTTTTTTGCTCCAGGCCACCCACGCGTTCGCGAATTTCCTGTTCCAGGTGGAATGACAGATCCTCGGAGAAGGCCTCAAAGGCAGCGGGCAGATCCTTCTCCGAAGGGACCAGGGCGCAAGGCAAGCCGAGGTCAGTAATTGCCTGTGCCTCGGCCAGGTCCCAGTGCCAGTCTGCAGCGCCGTCGCTGCGGCCCACTGGCGCCTGCCCCCCCGGCACCAGGAAGCCGGGTGTGCTGAGATCAAAAGTATCTTTGATCGACTCCCATTTCAGGCTGGTCGCACCCGACTCCTGCAAGTCAGCGATGCCTCGCTCGGCCTCCAGTACGGTGCGCGTGTCCACGTCGAAATTCCAGTAGGGGAGCAGGACTTTTTCCAGCCTGGGTTCCGAAAAGGTGCCTTCTCCGAGCGTTTCTTTCACGATCGCCAACGCTTGGTTTTCTTCAATCCGGTACGGCACCAGCAGGTCAGGCACGTTAGAACCGGCTTTACCGGCCTCCAATTCAGTGGCGCCACAAACCGGGCAATGACGGGCCTCGACTTCAGGGTTTGCGGTCCTGGTGCCGCATCGACTGCATTGGACAACCGGCAGGGTGCGTTGCCGTCTGCGGTACTCGATCGGGAATGTTTCACCCTCGACGGTCCTGATTGTTCCCTGGAAATCGGATAGCTCAATGCGCCAATCCTCGCGTGCCTCCGGTAAACGCCACTGTTCCAGGTCCAGGGCGGCTTCTGTTTTCGAATACAGCGCCCATTCGAACTCGTCGGAGTCGGTATCTTCCTCTTCGTGGTCGAAATTCGGGTGTCTGTTGATGGTGATACCGGCACCTTCGTCGGCGCCGAACTTGCCTTCGATATAGCTGGCAGCCGAATCAAACGCCTCGAAGATGCTGCGACCCTCGGACAGGGCGGCATAGAAGGCCGTCGAAAACTGGGTTGCCCGCCCATCGTTGATTTTCACCGAGGTCGCAATCACGGCCGGCACCCCGGCGGCGTGAAGCAGCTTCACCTGCGCCCGGGTGGCGCATCCATTCAGGAACACCAGTTTGAGGCTGCTTTGCTGGCCCAGTAACCCGGCGATCCCGCCGGCGGCGCCCGCGCCGCCCTCCAGTTCCAGGCTTGCGCCATCGGCGTGACCGCCATAGTGGAAGATGACGATGCGGTCGTCGTACGCGAGCAGGTCCTGGTAGATTTCGTCGAACGCCGAACTCTCCTCACGACGAATGGCAATCTTTCCTTGTTTTTCCAGCGGCTGCAGCGCCCGGAAAATGTCGCGGCTCTCGTCCTTCAGGGTCGCCAGGTGATCATCCAGCGAATTGGCGAACGCCAGGTATACGATGGGAAGTTCGGAAGACAACTTGGGGCCCCGGATCAAGTGCGCTTGAGCACAAAACTTCGATTGATGGCCACCCACTCCTCGGCTGGTGGATCGCCGGAGTCAAGATCTTCTTCCCCCTCTGCTGCAGTGTCGCCATTGAGCGCCGCGTCGACCGCGGCAAGGCCGGAATTCGCGCTGTTGCCTGATCGCGTGCCTTCCTGGTTGAGCCAGCTCAAATCGGACTCCCTGGTTGAAAAAAACACCTTGCAGGTTTCACTGCCGATATCGCTCAAATAATCATCTGCGAGGCTCGCCGTGAGCTTTCTCTCGCGATGGCCAATGCGTACCTGCTTGCCGGCAACGAGCTCTTCACTGGATTTTCGGTGGGGGTAGAAATGAGAAATTTCCCGGTTGGCGCTGATCCAGATGATGCTGAAAAATACCGGCCGCGATTCCTCATTGTTCTTGACTTCGAGCACCATGGCGTCACGTTCCCCGAACTCGGTGTTGCCACCGTTGGCCAGGACCAATTGATCATCCGGGGTGCGCTGGTAAAGATTGAATTCCACGTTCAACGTCGAATCCTGGTTGTTCAGCAACAGGACATTGCGGAATTTGGCAATCTTTTCCAGGTTGCGCAGCAACACCCTGGAGACCCCGGGCTCAGTCACCGAATGCAAGGGCATGCTCAATGTGCCTTCATCCTCGTAGAACACCCAGGTTGGTCCTGTGATTTGTGCCTTTTTTGAGGCCGGAAAATTGTCATTGAAAGAACGGGTAGATGTGATGATTCGGGCATGGATGTCCGCTGCATCCGGCGCATCCGCCACAACAAGCAGTCGAGACTGCCTGATCGCGGGTTCGATGGAGGCCCTGTTCTGGGGGTCGAGTTCACTGAGGTCCACGGTCAGGGGATCAGTGGCACTGCCGGCTTCGATCTCGACACAGCGGGCGCCCACGGTCACCTGCCCCATGCCTTCCTTGACGACGGCTGTCGATGACAAGGCCCCGACCTGGCTGATCTCGACCACGCCAATCTTTTCAGCGCCGTCGGCCAGCTTGGTTCCAGGGGGATATACGGCCCACTTGGAGCCACGCCGCAGGCCATGTGCAGCGCCACCATCCAGGGTCAATGTGTCGCCGTTGGCCTCGATGACGGGAATGTACCTGAGGGGCTCGATGTCTCTGATCCCAAACAGCTCACGGTCGATCGCGCCCTCGAGTTGCGGGTTTTGCGCCGCGACCGATGACACGACGCCGGCACAGGCCAGCTCGAACACATCCCTGTATGTCGTACCGGGTTTTGCCTGGAATATGGCATTGGAAAGATGATAGGTCAGCAGGCCGTGCCTGACTTCCTGCCCGTTTTTTATAAAGGTTCTCTCCTTCGACTTCTGCATGTCTCGGCAACCGGAGATCACGACGTAGTGATCGCTGTTGGTCAGCCAATCGCCGCCGGGCTTGTTTGCCACAGGCCGCCTTGCCGTGCTTGCCGGCACCGCACGCTCGGCTTCCGCTCCCTGCCGGCGGACCTCGAGCGGCACCGTGCGGACCCTGGTGGAATCGTGACGGCCACGGGTCATCGTTCCCGAATGACAGCAATCGAATATGAGCGTGGTGTAAGGCGTCCTGGTGGCGATCCGTTGCAGCCATTCCTTGAACTGATCATCGCGAACTTCCCGGTAGATCTTCTTCCCTTCAGGTGTCATCTCGGAATCGTCGTGCGGCAAAATACAATTGTCCGCGCCGCTGCCTTCGGTGTGTTCGGCCTTGGTGGTGCTCCGGCTGCCGTGGCCGCTGAAATGAAATACCAGGATATCGTCGGTCTTCAATTCCTCGGCGAGGCGCTCCATTTGAGCCACGATGGCGTCGCGGGTCGCCGCCTCATCGTACAAGGCGACGATGCTCTCCGGATTGAAGTCGAATTTGTTGATCAGGATGTTTCTGATCAGCTTTGCATCGTTGACACAGCCGCGCAGCTGATACTTCTCAGCCATGTGCGGATAATGGTCAATACCAATGATCAGGGCATGCCTGGCGGGCATCATAGATTCTCCTTTGCTGTATCAGGCAGTGTACGCCTGTTGGCGCGACCACGAGGTGTCCGATATCAACTCGATGTTGCCTGCCTGATAACCCGCGTGGATCGTCATGGCTGATTCGTGCTGTCGTTGCTGGCCCTCTATCCCCGTTGTATTCAACCAGGCAAATCACGCCTGACCATTTCATGGTGGTCCAGTGCCTGGGTTCTAAGCAATAGCGCCACGAAGGCGAGGACAGGCAAGGCGCCGGCCCACAATAATCCCTGCCATCCAAGCACGTACAAGAACCATCCCGATCCCAGCGAAACCAGGGCCTGAACCGAGAAGGTCATGAAATCGTTGAACGACTGGACCTGGAACCGCTCGGACCTGCGGTGGCCCAGGACCAGCAGATTGGTGCCGGTCAGGAAGAGGAAATTCCAGCCCACGCCCAGCAGCACCAATGCGGTCCAGTAGTGCAGAAACGCGATGCCGGAAAGGGCGATCAACAGGGTGGCGACAAACGCGAAAGTACCCAGCCACAACATGGCCTTCGAACCCAGGCGGGAGTGAAAAAACCCAAACACCAGGGACGGCAGGTACATGCCGATGATGTGAGACTGGATCACCCACTTGGTGGCTTCGATACTGTGCCCGGCGTGCTCGTGCATGCTGATCGGGGTGGCCGTCATCAGGAAGCTCATGACGCCGTAAGCCACCGCGGAAGCGCTGATGGCCAGGATCACGACGGGCTCGCGCAGAATTTCGCTCAGTGATCGGCCGCCTTCAGGCGTTTCGGTTTCCTCATGGCTCGTCTCCCGATAGAAAACCACCAGGACCAGCGCCGCCACGTAGCCTGCTGCCAGCAGCACGTAGGAACCGGCGTACTCGGTGGCCAGCAGGTGCCGGCCGCGAACCGCCATTTCGGGGCCGATGAATGCGCCCAGGATACCACCCAGCAATAACACCGAGGTGGCCTGGGCCGCCATGGGTGCCGGCACCAGTTCCAGCGCGGCGAATCGGTACTGGTGACCCGCGGCCGCAGCCCAGCCCATGACGAATGCCGACAGGCAGTAAAGTGCGAAGGACTCGATAACGAGGCCGGCCGCCGCCATAAGCGCCGACAGGATGGCCAGGCCGCCATAGCCGAGAAAAACGGTCCGGCGCCCGTAGCGGGCCTGGAGACGGCCAGTTGGCAATGTCGACGTGGCCACGCCAATGACCGCCAGCGCAATGGGCAAGGTCGCCAGCCCGGGGCTGGGCGCAAAGGTCGTACCGATGATCCCGGCAATCAGAACGGTGAGCGCCGTGCCGCCCATGATCAGGGCGTAGGCGAACATCAGGCGCCAGACGGAGAACGGCACGCTCAACATCGGTTGCGGGCAATCCTGCTGCAAGGAAGTGGGGAATGTATCGTGTTGCGCACACCACGGCAATTTGCCCGGCATGATTCCGCGACAAGGCTTTATACTGCGCCTGCCCGGCAAACGGCAGACCGAGCCCTCAAGGCCCGAGACCGGTTTAATGCATGCGTGAATACCTGACCCGAAAAATTCGCCGCCTGGGCTTTTACGCCCGCGGCGTAATCCGTGACAGGCAATCGGGCAGGCGCTTTCGTCGACGCCTGCAGCAGGCCTTTGGGTTCATCGACATCGGCAGTCTCGACCCGAGCGT
>JBFHEJ010000190.1:0-5316 GCA_041584255.1 Lysobacterales bacterium | reverse complement strand
CCTCGACGCTGATGTACTGCTGCAAGAGTATGTAACGGCCATCGGCACTGAAGGCGCCAGGGCCCCACCAGGCGCCATCGTCGGATTCGTGAACCGGCCGGGCTTTGTCCGGTGCCAGCGGGTCCATGATCCAGATGTCATTGTCCTTGCCGTTGCGGCGCGTGGTTTGGTAGGCGAGCGCGGTACCCTGGTCGTTCCACAGCAGGATGCGGTTGCGCGATTCCCCGTCGGTCAGCAGGCGGTTTTCCCCACTTTGCGGGTCGAACAGAAAAATCTGGCTGAATTCGCTGCCGCCCTGGTCCATGGTGAATGCCACCAGGCGCCCCTGTTCCTGACGTTTCACTTCACCAACGGGTTCATTGAAATACGTGAGCTGGGCGCGTGCGCCACCGGGCATCCGGACCCGGTGGAGTTGCTGTGTATTTGCAAAGCGCGTCTTGATATAGATGCCCTGCCCATCTTCAGTCCAATCGACGAAGGCCGCAGAGCGGACATTCTGGAATTGCTCCAGCCGGGCTACGAGTTGCGCGGGAACCTCCGGGACGTCCTGCAGGATGAGCTGGCCGTCGTTCAGCGTTCTTTCCTCGAAATCGGCATAAAGGCCGCCGTCGAGCAGCGAAAATGCCGCCAGCAGCATGCCAGAAAGACGCAATATCGAGGCCATAAAACGCACTAACAATCAGTTCGGTTAATGAGCGGACATGCTATCACCTGGATTGCTTTCATCGTTGATGACGCCCGCTGGTCCCAGGGCCGGGGACGGGTGCCCCTAGCCCGCGACCGACCGGCTTGCCGTGCGGTATTCGGGTGTGAAGGGCTATACTTCACCGCCTGATCGTGAATATCCGTAATCACCCGGGATTGAATCGCCCAGGAAAGCATTGCCTTATGAGCCAGGAACTCCACATCGTCATCCTCGCGGCGGGCGAAGGCACACGCATGAAATCGCACCTCCCCAAGGTGCTGCACCGCATCGGCGGCCAGCCGATGATTGCCCACCTGCTGGACACCGCCGGCCAGCTCGAGCCCGCAGCCGTTCATGTCGTCATCGGCAGTGGCGCAGAAGAGGTCAGACTCGCCTGTGGGCAGCATGCCGTGAACTGGGTGCTACAGGAGGAACGCAAGGGCACGGGCCACGCGGTGATGCAGGCCATGCCGCACATCCCCGATGAGGCCGCCGTGATGGTGTTGCTCGGCGACCATCCGTTGATCCCGCTGTCGGTCCTGGAGGACATGAAATCGCAGGCTTCCACGCCGCTGGCGATTCTCACCATGGAGCTCGACAAGCCCAAGGGTTACGGCCGCATCGAGCGCGACCGCACCGGGCGCATCGCGAGCATCATCGAGGACAAGGACGCGACGCCGGCCCAGTGGGCCATCAGGGAGGTCAACACGGGGATCATCATGGCCCAGGCGCGCGAATTGCGCCGCTGGCTCGGCCTGCTCGACTGCAATAACCAGAAGCAGGAGTACTACCTGACCGACATCTTTGCCATGGCCCACAGCGAGGGTAAGGAAGTCCGCAGCGTCCAGGCACCCGATCCACGCGATCTGCAGGGCGCCAACGACCGTCGCCAGTTGGCCGCCCTTGAACGCCGTTACCGGTATCACGCCGCTGTCAGGCTGATGAAAAACGGCGTCCAGCTCATCGACCCCGACCGCATCGACATTCGCGGCACGGTAGAAGCCGGGCCCGATGTCGTCATCGACATCAATGTCATCCTGGAGGGCGAGATCCACCTGGGTGAGGGCGTCAGCCTGGGTCCGGGCGTCGTCCTCAAGGACTGTAGTCTTGCAGCCGGTACACGCGTGCATGCCTACAGCGTGCTCGAAGGCGTTGTGACCACCGGCGCCTGCGACGTCGGGCCGTTTGCCCGCTTGCGGCCTCAAACCGAGCTTGCCGAGGGTTCGAGGGTGGGGAATTTTGTCGAGGTCAAGAATGCCCGGCTCGGCAAGGGCAGCAAGGCCAGTCACCTGTCTTACATCGGCGATGCCCGGGTGGGTGAGCGCGTGAACATCGGCGCCGGCACGATCACCTGCAACTACGACGGCGTGAACAAGCACGGCACGTCCATCGAGGACGACGTTTTCATTGGCTCCGGCACCCAGCTCGTCGCGCCGGTTGTCATCGGCGAGGGCGCCACCATCGGCGCCGGCTCGACCATCACCAAGCACGCGCCACCGGGCGAGCTGACGGTTTCCAGGTCGCGCCAGGTGACGGTGAAGGGCTGGAAAAAGCCCAAGAAGGGCGCCACGCCCATCGGCACGGACGGGACCGGCTGACATGTGTGGCATCGTCGCGGCATCGGCCCATCGTGACGTCAGCGAGATCCTGATCGCGGGGCTCCACGCGCTGGAGTACCGCGGCTACGATTCGGCGGGGATCGCCATGCTCACCGATGGCGGAATCAAGCGCGTACGCAAGGCCGGCAAGGTCAAGGACCTCGAGGCCCTGCTGGAGGCGGATCCCGTTCACGGCCACTGCGGCATCGCCCATACGCGCTGGGCCACGCATGGCGCGCCGGTCGACCAGAACGCGCATCCGCACCTGTCTCACGAATCGGTGGCGCTGGTGCACAACGGCATCATTGAAAACCACGACGTCTTGCGACGTCAGTTGCAGGAAGAGGGATACACCTTCGAGTCCGAGACCGACACCGAGGTCATGGTGCACATGGTCCATCGTTTGATGAGCCGGGGCGCCGACCTGTTCGGGGCCGTTCAGAAGCTGGTCAAGCTGCTGCGCGGCACGTTTGGCATCACGGTGCTTTGCACGGCGGAGCCCGGTGTAGTGGTCGGCGCGCGCAAAGGCAACCCGCTGGTCGTGGGCATCGGTTTCGACGAGCATTTCCTGGCGTCCGACGTCCATCCCCTGCTGCCGGTCACCAACCGCTTTGTCTACCTCGAGGAAGGCGACGTGGTGCGCATCGACACCGAGGGTTACGAAATTCGTGACCGCGACGGCAACCGCGCCGAGCGGCCGGTCAAGGAAGCCGACCTTGCCGCCGATGCGACCCAACGCGGCGATTACCGGCATTTCATGCAAAAGGAGATCTTCGAGCAGCCCAGGGCGGTGGCGGCGACACTCGAGGGCCGCATCGGCGACGACCATGTGCTGGAGAATATTTTCGGCGTAGGCGCCGACGAAGTCCTGCAACAGGTCAAGGGCGTTCACATCGTCGCCTGCGGCACCAGCTACCACGCCGGTCTCGTCGCCCGCTACCAGCTCGAACAGCTGGCCGGTATCCCGTGTTCTGCCGAGGTGGCGAGCGAGTACCGCTACCGCGACCCGGTGGTGCCCGACAACACCCTGTTCGTGGCCATCACCCAGTCCGGTGAGACGGCCGACACGCTGGCCGCGTTGCGGCATGCCAAGAAATCGGGCTACCTCGCCACCCTGGCGATCTGTAACGTGCCGGAAAGCTCGATCGTGCGCGAAGCCGATTTTGTGCTGATGACCCATGCCGGGCCGGAAATCGGTGTGGCCTCGACCAAGGCCTTCACAACTCAGCTCGTGGCCCTGCAGTTGCTGGTGCTGGAACTGGCGCAGCTCAGCGGATTCGATTCAGAGCAGATCGCGGCGTGGGTGGCCGAGCTCAACACGCTGCCCGAACTGCTGGAGAAAGCGCTGGCGCTGGACGAGCCCATCGAGCATTTGGCCGAGCGTTTTGTCGAGAAACACCACGCCCTGTTCCTGGGCAGAGGCAGCCATTACCCCATCGCCATGGAAGGCGCGCTCAAGCTCAAGGAAATTTCATACATCCATGCCGAGGCTTATCCCGCCGGCGAGCTCAAGCACGGCCCGCTGGCTTTGGTCGATCACGACATGCCGGTGGTGGCGGTCGCGCCCAACAACCAGCTGCTGGAAAAACTGATCAGCAACATCGAGGAAGTGCGCGCCCGCGGCGGCGAGATGTTCGTGATCGCCGACGCCAAGGCCGGCGCCAGCCTCAGCGAGCGCCACGGGGAGATCATCGAAGTGGAGACGGGCGGCGCATTGCTCGCCCCGGTGGTATTGACCGTGCCGTTGCAGTTACTGGCTTATCACGTCGCCGTGCTGCGCGGCACCGACGTCGATCAGCCGCGTAACCTGGCCAAGTCGGTCACGGTCGAATAGTCCCGGCTTGCGCGAACTGCCCCCCAAAGCCCTGATCGCCATGATTGCGCTCCGTGCCTTGCCCGAAGCGCCGCTGTACGACGGCGACAATCAGCGCATCATCGACCAGGCCCTGTCCGACCTCGAGCACTACAAGCGCGCCGGCGTCGACGCCGTGCTGCTGGAAAACGATCACGACCTGCCCTACGCCAAGGGGCCGGTGCCGGAGGCGGCGCTCGAAATGGTTGAAAAAGTCTGCCGGGCCGTGCGCGCCGAATGGTCCGGGCCCATGGGGCTGCAACTGCTCGAAGGCGCCAATGAAGACGCGCTCAACGTGGCGCACGCCACGGATCTCGATTTCATCCGCGTCGAGGGTTTTGTCTACGCCCATGTCGGCGGCGCGGGGATCATCGACGCTTGTGCCGGGCCGCTAATGCGCCTGCGCGCGAAGTTGGGCGCCGGACACATCAAGGTGTTCCCCGACATTCACAAGAAGCATTGCGCGCATGCCATCAAGGGGGACCTCGACATCACGCTCGAAGCACGCCAGGCCGAACTGTTCCTGGCCGACGGGCTGGTGGTGACGGGGCGCTTCACCGGCGAGGCGGCGGACGAGGCCGACCTGCGCGCGGTCCGGGAGGCCAGCAGCCTGCCGATCCTGATCGGTTCCGGCATGACGCCGGAGAACGTCGACCAGCTGGTGCCGCTGGCCGATGCCTTTATCGTTGGCTCGACCTTTCGCAAAGATGGCGAGTACCTGAAACGGCTAGAACCTGGTCGGTTGAAAGCTTTCATGGAGCCGTTTCGCGCTGCTGTCCGCTTTTGCGCCTAAGAAATCCTATCGGCGATCTAAGTATTCTGAATTCGCCTCAGTCAACGGAAAGGCAAAGGATTTCTGCTCTGACGGTTGGTGTAGCTGCCCCATCGTTCTTGAAGAGACAAAACACTTGCGCGATCTGAACCTCGTCGTCCCAGAATTCCAACGACCTTTGAATCACCCTCGTGCCGGGATTTCCACCGCCACTACAGGCGCTTTCGACAGGCAAGTCATTGGCGTCGACGCAAGTAGCTAGAGCGGTTGCAGTAGCCCCGGGAGGGATCGGGTTGGAATCAAAGGCTTTGTATAGCTGGGATTTTCTTGAGTACAGTCCGCCATCGATGTCCTGAGCCGTAATCGTGCCATCTTGAATCAAGTTGCTGGTGATGCTGTTGACGGCGAT
>JBFHEJ010000189.1:0-5320 GCA_041584255.1 Lysobacterales bacterium | reverse complement strand
GGCTCTGCTGACGGGCCCGCTCGAACCCACCAATGAGCCCTATGCCATTGCGAAAATCGCCGGGATCAAGATGTGTGAATCCTACCGGCGCCAGTATGGCTGCGATTTTCGGAGCCTCATGCCGACCAACCTGTATGGCCCGAATGACAACTTTGACGCGGATACCAGCCATGTTCTGCCAGCGCTGCTGCGCAGGTTTCACGAGGCATCGGCGCGGGGGACCGATCGCGTGACCGTGTGGGGCAGCGGCAGGCCGAAAAGGGAGTTTCTGCACGTCGATGACCTGGCAGTTGCGTGCGTACACTTCATGGGCCTGCCGGCCGAGCAATTCTGGTCCGCCGTCGATGCGCGGTGCGCGCACGTCAATATTGGCACCGGCACCGATATCAGCATCGCGGACCTTGCGCGCCTTATCGCCCGAATCACGCAATTCGAAGGCGCTATTGGGTTCGATTCGAGCAAACCGGACGGCACGCCCCGCAAGTTGCTGGACGTCAGCCGCGCGACATCGATGGGTTGGTCGGCAACTATCGATCTGCAGAGCGGCATCGAGTCGGTGTACCAGTGGATGCTCGAAGAGGGACCGCTGGTTTGACCCGCCAAGCCAATGCCCTACTGGTCATCATCGTCACTTTCCTGCTGGCGCACTTATCGCGTTTCGGTTACACGGCACTCCCCGATCACTACCTCATCGCCCTCCTGACCGCGATTGCCGTGGCGGCCATCGTGCTGCCCGCCACCGGCGCCTTCCGGCACGACTTCGAGTGGGCCGTTTTTCGCCGCGTCCGTCGACTGATCGCAGGCTGGGCCATCGTTGTTCTGGTGCTGGTCAGCCTGGCGGCCATGCTCAAGACCACCGATTTTTATTCGCGTATCTGGTTCGGCTTGTGGGTGATCTACGGCACCGTCGGCTTGATCCTGATCACGCTGCTCTCACACGCAGCAGCGATCCGCCGGCGCAGAAAGAGACGTGACCTGCGGCGCATTGCCCTGGTGGGCTCCGGCGAGGCCGCTGCCCGTGTTGAACGCCGGATCGCGACCGATCCCGCCTCCAACATGCAGGTGGTGGCCCGATTCGGCATACCCTGGTCGGAACACGAGGTGATGGCGCTGCAAGACATGGCGGCCCACATCCAGGAGCATGGCATCCAGGAAGTCTGGATTGCAGCGGCGTGGGAGGACAAATCGCTGCTGCAGAACAGCCTGGATGCGCTCCGCGAGACGGTCGTCGATGTCAGCGTGGTGCCGGATTTCCACCAGTACCGGCTGCTCAACCAGAATTTCACTGAATGGGGCGGGCTGCCGGTGGTCAACCTGTCGGGCACCCCGATGACCGATGCCGAGCGTCGCCTCAAGAGTCTGCTGGACCGCTTGGGCGCCCTGTTGCTCATTGTTGCGCTGTCACCCCTCATGCTGACGTTGGCGCTGATCGTGCGCTTCAGCAGTCCCGGACCGGTGCTGTTCAAGCAGCAACGTCATGGTCTGGGCGGAGAACCGATTGAAATTCTCAAGTTTCGCAGCATGGTGATTCATGATGAGCCCGAAGGTCAGGTGACGCAGGCGTCACGGTCCGATACGCGCATCACCGGAATCGGGCGTTTCATGCGCGCCGCCAGCCTCGACGAGTTGCCCCAGCTCTTCAATGTACTCAAGGGCGAAATGTCGCTTGTGGGGCCCCGGCCACACGCCCTGGAACACAACGACCTGTACAAGTCTCAAATTCCCCGCTACATGCTCAGGCATAAGGTCAAGCCCGGAATGACCGGGTGGGCACAGGTCAATGGTTTGCGAGGACAGACAGACACGCCGGAGAAAATGGCTTTACGCATCGAACACGACCTGTGGTACATCCAGAACTGGTCGCTGTGGCTCGATCTCAAGATTCTCGCAATCACGCCCTTCGTCCTGGTTCACCACAACGCCTATTGAGGCACCATGCCCCTGCGCGCGTTCATCTCCCAGTCGAACTACATACCGTGGAAAGGCTATTTCGATGCCATCAACCAGGCTGACACATTTGTCATCCTGGACGAGGTGCAATTCACCAAGCACGATTGGCGGAACCGCAACCGCATCGTGACCCCCCAGGGAATCCAGTGGCTTACGATTCCGGTCTACGTGAAAGACGTTTACAACCAGTCGATCAATGAGACCCGTATCAGCGCGCCCAACTGGACCCGGAAGCACTGGGGTTCTGTCCAGGCCAACTATGCGAGAGCGCCGCATTTCAAACGTTACGCAGAACGTTTCGCAGCGCTCTATGCCGGACTGGAGGAACCGCTACTGTCGCGTGTCAACGAAATGTTCATACGTGAAATCAACGAGATACTTGGAATCGACACGAAAATCGTGCGTTGCGAGACACTGGGCATGATCGCGGGGAAAAACGACAGGCTCGTTGATCTGTGTAAAAAAGTCTCTGCGGACGTTTATCTCAGCGGTCCCGCAGCGCGCGCCTACCTCGACGAAGCCTTGTTCGCTGACGCCGGAATCCAGGTTGAATGGCTGGACTATTCAGGCTATCCACAATATCCACAACAGTGGGACGACTTCGAGCACGGCGTGACCGTCCTCGACCTGCTTTTCAATACCGGGCCCGAGGCGCCCCGCTTCATGAAATCATTCGGAGACTGAATCTGAAACGTGCGGCTGGCTGCGCATCAGCAGGGCCGAAAAGCCGCCCCAGACAACCGCGCCGACCAGTTGGCAAAACGCCAGCAAGCCCAACAACACACCCACTTCCGGTGATACAGCAAACCAGGCCAGCAGGGCCGCGAAGCCGCCCTCACGAACGCCCAACCCGGCTATGGTGATCGGTATGGTGGTGAGCAGCAGGACGGCCATCGACACCCATACGACGTCCGCGATCGCGAGTCCCAGCCCGACTGCCTGAAACAGCAGCACGAAACGAAGCGCGAGTATTGCGTGGTACACAAGCTGCACCAGACAGGCAGGTAGCAGCGACGAGCGGACTTCGTGGAATTCCGACAATTGCCAGAACGACTGGAGAACCCGGTGAAGCGTGGCGCTTTCGATCCTGCGCTGCAGCACTCGGACCAATCGCTCGAACCGGCCCATGAGCCCCTTGCTCAGCATGATCGCGATCACCAGGGCCGCGACGAACATGATCAGGGAGAACAGGGGCACGGCCACTGCCTTTACTTCCCTTAATTCAGGGGCGCTCGAGAAAAACAGTCCCAATACGGCAAAGAGCGCCGTGGTGGCGACCATCAAGAGACGCTCCAGCAGTGTAACGAGGACGATCAGCGAACGCCCTTCCCGATTCCTGGTGATCTGAAACCACCGCGCGACGGCAGCGCCAATGTCTGACGGAACGGCGAAGCCGTAGAACAGGCTGCTCATGTTGATCTGAAACAAGCGCCAAAAGCCCAGGCGTCCGAATGCCGTGCGGCGGAGCACGAAATGCAGCCTCCAGGCCAGCAGCACGAATGAAACGAGGAAGATGATCGTGGACAGCGCGAACAGCGAAGTGTCGACCCTGGCAACCGCCTGGGCGAGTGCCTGCCAGTCGATGTAGTAATACAGGAACGCCGCGATCACCAGCGTTATAACCGTTCTGATCAGCAGACCCATATCTCGAAGACCCCCTGGCCGTAAACTTTGCATTCGCATTAAATTTCGCTTGCACTTACGATAGTCACGGTCAATCACCGTGGTCGGCACTGCCGGTAACACAGGGACTGTACCTTATGGGGAATCAGGAAATCCCGTTTAGCCGTTTGTACTACGGAAACCGGGAGCTCCAGTACCTCCGGGAACTGCTCGACAGCAAGACGATGGGGGTCAGGAGCCGCTTCGGGAAGCGCTGCGCGGAGTTGCTCAAAGGGCTGTACGGGGCCGAAGAAGTCATCATCACGCAATCATACACCACGGCGCTCGAAATGGCGGCGCTGTTGTGCGATCTGCAGCCCGGCGACGAGGTCGTCCTGCCTTCCTTCACGTTCTCATCGACAGCCAACGCATTCGCCCTTAGGGGCGCCAGGCTGGCGTTCGTCGATATCACCGAGGACACGCTGAACATCGACCCTGGCTGCATCGAGGCGGCGCTAAACGACCGCACCACGGTCATCGCCCCGGTCCACTACGCGGGCGTCTCCTGTGACATGCAGGCCATCTCGGCGATGGCCGAACAGCACGGCCTGCTGGTGGTCGAAGACGCCGCCCAGGCCATCGGAGCCAGCTACCGCGGCGATCCGGTTGGCAGCCGGGGTGACATGGCGACCCTGAGCTTCCACAACACCAAGAACATCGTCAGTGGCGAGGGCGGAGCGCTGATCATCAATCACCCTGACCTGGTGGAACGGGCCTGGATGGTGGCCGAGAAGGGCACCAACCGCAAGCAGTTTTACGAGGGCATGGTCGACAAATACACATGGACCACGCTAGGTGTTTCTGCCCTGCCCAGCGAACTCACCTGTGCCTTCCTTCTGGCCCAACTGGAGAATCTGGACGCTATCAACCGGCAGCGCCTGGATATCTGGCAGCGCTACCAGCAATCGCTGGCCGTGCTGGAAAGTGAAGGGCTGGCACGGCTGCCCCGAATTCCCGATGACTGCTTGCACAACGGACACATTTTCTACCTGCTGCTCAATACGGCCGAGGAACGCTCGCGGCTGATTTCCTTTCTGCGCGACCGGGGAATTACCGCTCCATTCCACTACATCCCGCTGCACTCGTCACCGGCCGGTCGTGAACTGGGGTACCCGGCTTCGTCGATGCAGGTGACCGATGCGCTCTCGGCCCGCCTGATGCGGCTACCCGCGTGGGCAGGCATGGACGGCCAGGTGGAACGGGTCGTGGAGGCCATCATGGAGTTTTTCGGGCGGCCCTGAGCATGCACCGCAGAACGCTGATCATCCCGACCCCTGGCGCAGCGCGAGGATTGCCGTGATCTTCCTGACCGGGATGGTGCGCTCGGGAACGACGTTCGCCACGCGTTTCGTGGCCGAGGCCACCGGCAATCGCCTGGCGGCCCAGCCACTGCCGTTGCTTTATGTCGAAGTTATGCAGCGCTTTCGGGAAAACGAGGGTCTTAAACCGGACGGCTATCCACTCTCGGATTGCGTTTTCCGGAACGCCTACTCACGGCAGTCCCTTTCGCGCTTCCTGGAGACATTGCGGCTCTCCAGCCACGACTTCGTCGCCAACTTCGAGAAAAACCGCAACTACAGCGGGCAGCAGACCCGTGTCGATATCGAGCCGTCCGATCTGCGCGCGCGAGAATCTGCCGGTTTTGATTCGCTGCTCCACCGCGCACTGCAATGTGCCCGTTTCGAGGGCAGCCGTGGCTTCGACGGTT
>JBFHEJ010000188.1:0-5332 GCA_041584255.1 Lysobacterales bacterium | reverse complement strand
CCACGATCTTGATCATGGCGATCAGGTCCATGGCGCCTTTGGCGCCGGCACGATCAATCCGGTCGGCCGCGGCCAGTGTGAGCAGGCGCGCCTGTTCGATCTGGCAACGGGAGCGGGCTACGTCGGCACGAATACTGCCCTGCTCGCTCAGCTTCTTACCAAACGCAATCCGTTGTTCCACGCGTTTACACATCAATTCCAGGGCACGCTGAGCGGCGCCAATCAGGCGCATGCAGTGGTGGATACGTCCGGGTCCCAGGCGGCCCTGGGCGATTTCGAAACCGCGGCCCTCGCCGAGAATCAGGTTCTTGGCCGGAACACGAACGTCAGTCAACTGCACCTCGCCATGGCCGCCAGGTGAATGCACACTGCCAAACACTTCCAATGGCCGGATGATGTCCACCCCCGGGGTCCTGGTCGGCACCAGGATCATCGACTGCTGACGGTGGCGGTCAGCCGCCGGATCGGTCTTGCCCATGACGATGAGGATTTCGTTGCGGGGATGCAGGACACCGCTGGCCCACCACTTGCGCCCGTTGATCACGTAATTATCCCCATCCCGTTCGATGGCGCATTCGATGTTGGTGGCGTCGCAGGAGGCGACACCGGGTTCCGTCATCAGAAACGACGAGCGGATTTCACCATCTAGAAGCGGCTTGAGCCAACGCTCCTGTTGCTCGGGGCTTCCGTACTTGGCCAACACTTCCATGTTGCCGGTATCCGGAGCGCTGCAGTTGAACACCTCCGGAAGAATCTCACTGCGTCCCATGAGCTCGGCGAGCGGCGCGTATTCGAGATTGGTGAGACCAGGACTGTATTCGCCGTATTCCGCCGGCAGGAAGAGATTCCAAAACCCTTCGGCTTTGGCCTCTTTCTGCAATTCCGCCAGCACGGGCGGCTCCCGCCATCGATTCTCGGGTGCATCGATAAAGGTGATGAGCTCGTCCTCCACCGGGATGAATTCGCGCTCGATAAAAGCTCGCAGTTTGGCGATTCGATTCTCGGTCTTCTCGGAGTACTGGAAGTGCACAGCAGGGCCTTCTCGGGTCAGAAAGAGCAAGCTTACCGGATGCGACGCAGCGGAATCACCCCGCGCAGACCAAGATCGGGCAGCTCATAGGCGGCCGCTGCAACATCGGGGCTGCTGAACTCCAGCCACATGCTACCGACGACCTCGGAATTGGGCACCAGCAAACTGGAATTGAACACGCCCCCGCCGGTTGAGTAGAGCGAGAGCTGGCCACGATTGCCCACCCAGTTTCCGTGCGCAGTCAACCACCGCTGGCCTCGGTCAGCGTGCGCCGTATCGAAGGTTGACCACATCAGGAATATTTCCCGCGAAGCGGGCCAGGTCGAGATGAACATGCCCTGCCCCGGTATTTCGGGGTTGTGCCAGGCACCACTCGCAATTGAGCCAATTACAACCGTTGCCGCCGCGGTGACTTCTTCCAGTGCGTTACAACCTGGAAGATTGTCCTCGAATTCCACGATCCCACCCACGTCCGGCACGGCCCCGGATTGTGGCCCTGGCGGGCCGTCATCGTGAATATCCAGTAGCCGGGACAGCGCAATGCAGGAATACAGACCGAGATTCAGCTTAACCCGCAGGTAGCCCCCCACGTGCACCAGGGAATCGAGCCCGTCCAATCGTTCGAGCCTGTTGTTGAATACGACGATCAGGTGGCTGCCGACCCACTCCAGGGACACCAGACCCTCGATCTGCTCCAGAGCAGGCAGATCCGAAATTCCAAGCAGACCTCCGACGGCGACCAAAGAGACCAGCGCGTCGACATCGCGCTGCACGGGGTTGGCGAAAATAGCCAGCTGGCCGCCAACCGCTTCCAGCCGCTCCAACCCGCCGAGGTGCTGCAGGGCGAAATTGTGGAATACGGTCATGTCCCCCGACACGGTTTCCAGCGCATCCAGTCCTGCCAGGTCAATGAGATCCTCGGTGTTTTCAATCAGAAGGTCTCCATCGATCCGCCGAATGCCACTCAAGCCCCTCAGGCTCTCGATGTTGGCACCAATGATGATCAAATCACCGCGAACAAGGTCGCAGGGTCCGTGGCGCGCCTGGAACGCGTCCAGTTCCGCCTGGCTGCCCATATGAATCGACGAGGGTTGGCAGTCATCGGACCACGAGGAACCGCTCAGCAGCAGGCTGATAAAGCCTGAACACACTGCGGTCAGTCCGGTCCAGCTCATGACGACATTGACCCTGATTGGTCAGTGCAACTTACGCTTTAGTTTACCCTTGTCGAATCCCGGAACTTTCGCCATGCAAAAAAAAAGCCCCGCGACCTGCGCGGGGCTTTTTTCTACCGGTTAGAAACCGGGTTTAGCCGTAACGCCTGAATGCGACCAGGCCGACACCGAGCATCAGCAGGGCCATCAGGATCAGGCCGTACTGGCTGAGGGTCGGAATACCGGCGAACAAGCGGGTATTGACCAGGGTGCATTCGCCGCCCTGTCCAGGAGCGAGCGGGATGTTTTCACAGTCGCTCTCGTCCTGGATGACGCCGGCCTCGTCCTCTTCGGTTGCGAAGCAGAAGGTCGAGCCGTCCCAGTGCGGGAAGACCTGCCACTGTCCCGGGAAGCCGGGCTGGACGAACTGGCTGGAGCTGTATATGTCGCTACTGGTCTGTTCCGCACCCAACACAAGATTGATCGGCACGTTACAGAACAAGGTGACGTCGACCCAAGTCGGCAGCTGGAACTGCGGATTCTCGTCGATCCACTCCTTGTTCACGATCACGTCGACTGGCTGCAGGGTATTGGTGATTTCGCAGATGAAGTCCGCGCTCTCGATACCCTCGTAGTGACAGCCAAACTCGTCATCGAACACGCTGGCGGCAATGCCGTCGTCACCGAAGTCGGCAAAATAGCTGCCTTCGTAACCCACCGGCACCACCTCTTCGATATCGCAGTCCATGGTACCCGGCTCGAAGTCCACCACCACGAACTCGACGAAGGTGAAGTCGCCAGGTTCGAGATTGAAGCCGGCATCCGGATCATGGATGATCGCAAACTGCTGCAGGGGCAGACCCGTGTTGCACTCGAGGCTCACGAAAACCCCAGCCGGATTGTCGTCATCGAAGTCCTTGGTGACTAGGAAGGTTGCATTCCGACCGATCACGGTGACTTCCAGCGGCCACGACACATCCGTGACGTCCGGCTCGCCACCATCAGGATTGTCAGTGACGGTGCAGTTCAGGGTGCTGGTGAACGTGTCACCTGCGCCCGGATCATTCCATTCGACGTCCACCTGGAGCGACCCACCTGACGGTACCGGTTGCGGGAAGCTGCCAGGGGCCGTGATGGCGAAGCTGGCATCGCCCGTCAATGAGCAGGTATCGACAGAACCGTCGCCGCCTTCATTGACAATTTCTTCGAACAGGAAGCTGAAGGTCGTGCTGTCGCCCGGCATCAGATCCTGTGCGCTCTGCGGCGTGCCGCTCGGTGGGGTCTCGACCACATCGATGAACGGATCGCGCACATCGCAGGTCACGGTATAGTCCTCCGTACCCATCAGGCCTTCGACCGAGTTTGTCCAGCCGCACTGAACATTCGCGAGGAAGCTTCCGTCGTTAGTCGTGTCGCAGCTGTAATTGATCACGGTATCCGGATCGCCAGCCACCAGGGTTCCGGCAGACGGAGACGGATTCTGCGTGATTTCCGGTGATCCGGCGATGATGTCACAGCTGTACGTCAGGTCGGCATCTCCAGGATCGCCCGCATTTCGAACCAATAGCTGACCAGCGTTGGTGAGATCGGTGCCTTCAACAACCGGACCAGCCGGTGTCAGGTCGACATTTCCACCGGACGGCGGGGTAGAGCCCCAGGTACCCGGATCCGGCGGACCGATGTCGCAGGAGACGGGGTACATGAAAGGCATCGCATTTGACGCCGACGGATCGGGTGTACACGTCAACGTACTGGTGTACAGGCCTTGTGCCGCCGCGCTGCAGGTCAGGTCGACCGTATCGGTGGCGCCCTGGAGCACTGAGAATGCGGCGCTGCCGCTGATACTGATCTGCGGATCGCCAGACAGGCCGCAAGTTCCGGTCAACGTGGAACCGGCTTCGCCCAGGTCGTTATCAATGACATGGCTCACGCCGGGATCGGCGTTGCCCTGGGTGCCCATCATCGTCAATGGAGGCGAGAAGGAGTCCCCGTACGTCGGGGTCGGCAATTCAGTACAAACAAGCGCGAAGACATCCGGGCTGCTGGCACCATCATGCGTACAGGTCAGTTCACCGTTATAAGTGCCTGGTACATCCGTGGCACAGTCCATGGTGAATGGCGCAGTGGCGCCTGGCGGCAGATCGAACGGTACGGGGTCAGGCGAAATGGTAAACACGCCGCCCGCGGTATTTGTGAGGCCACAGCTTCCATCGAGATTGTTCATCGGGTCGTTGCCGATATTCTCGACCGAGGCGTTGACGGTGAACATGGCAGGTCCGGGCAGGTCGTCCGTACCAAAATCAATGGTGTTGCCTGCACCGCCACCGTCGTGATTCAACTGGAACACCGGCGCGGGAACATCCTGCACCTCGATAGAGCCGTTCTGTGAACCGGCGGAAGGAATTCCGACGCCGCCTTCGAGGTGCAGTTCGTTCATGATGACCAGGGGATAGGTCCCGATCGGTGTCATGGGAGCCAGATTGAAGACGATGTCACCTACGAAATTCGGCAGTCCACCACCGCCGAAGAAACCCGAGGCGAAAATAATCGTCCCAGGAGCGCCTTCGGAACATCCCATGCTGGCCGGCATCGGGCAGGTGCTGCTGATGTCCGCAGTCAGGAAAGTAGTGTCGTAGTGAATTTCAAATTGCGTAGCCTGCTGAGCAGGTGTCGCCATGAAGCTGACTTCGACATTCACTGAGGGAGTTCCTTCCGGCACCACCACGTTTTCAACCCAAACACTGGGCGCGGGTTGTTGGGCCAATGCAGCCTGTGCCAGGACCGCAAGTGTCAGGCCTATCATTGTAATCATTGAACGAAGCATTTTCGTCACTCCAATTTTGGTTTTATGTTCCTTGGTACTATTTCGCGCGGATCAGGGATTTAGAATCACATTCTGGACGCATGAATAATCAAAAATATTGACGACCGCGTCCAGGTTGCAGTCGGGTTGGCCTGACTGCAGGGTCAAGAGAATCTCGGCCTGTATGGCCGCGTAATCAAAAATGTTGACCACGCCATCGGCGTTGGCGTCACCGATCAGCAATGGACCAATGGCAGTTTCATTGTGCAGTTCCACCGAGTCGAAATACGCCGCTCCGGTAGTCCCCTGTAAACCATCGGGAAGACCGACGCGGATGGACTCCAT
>JBFHEJ010000187.1:0-5334 GCA_041584255.1 Lysobacterales bacterium | reverse complement strand
GCGCCGCGGCCACGACGTGCATTACATGGAGCCGGCTGATGTGGAACTCGAAGGCGGTCGGGTCCAGGGGCGCATGGCGCCGCTCGAACTGCGTGACAACAACGATGACTGGTTCACCCTCGGTGAAGCCCGGCGCCGTCCACTGGGTGACGTGGATATCCTGCTGATGCGCAAGGATCCGCCGTTCAACATGGACTACGTTTATGTCACCTACCTGTTGGAGCTGGCTGAACAGCAGGGAGCACTGGTGGTCAACAGCCCGCAGTCGCTCAGGGACGCCAATGAAAAGTGCTTCATTGCCTGGTTTCCTCAGTGTTGCGTGCCGATGGTTATCACGCGTCGTTCCGCCACCATCAAGGCCTTTGTCGAGGAACATGGCAACTCCGTTCTCAAGCCGCTGGACGGCATGGGGGGCGAATCCATTTTTCAACTCAAGCCAGGGGACCCCAATCTCAACGTCATCATCGAAACCGTGACCCAAAACAACTGCGCACAAGTCATGGTGCAGCGATACATCCCGGAGATCAGCGCAGGTGACAAGCGTATCCTGCTGGTCGCTGGCGAACCGGCGCCCTATGCGCTCGCCCGCCTTCCCGGAAAGGGCGATTTTCGCGGCAACCTGGCTAAGGGTGGAACCGGCAAGGCCGTGCCCCTTTCAGAACGTGACTACTGGATTTGCCAGCAGGTGGCGCCCGAACTTCGACGGCGCGGGATACTCTTTGCGGGGCTCGATGTGATCGGTGACTGGTTGACGGAAATCAACGTCACCAGCCCCACCTGCATCAGGGAACTCGACGCGGCGCATGGACTCAACATTGCCGGTGATCTTTTTGACGTCCTGGAGCGGCGCCTGACCGAGCGCCGACCTCGCGACCTGATGCGTGGTGCGCCGTAAAAATCAAGCGCAGAAGAAGTCGAAGGCGCAGAGGACGCAGAAATTTGGAAATTTTGCGTCTTTCGCGTTTCCTTTATCCAGTGCAGCCACAGCGTTAGACTATCGATTATGAGCGGTGCAGGTGAATGGATTCACGACCGGTTTACGGTGTGCCTGGTCCTGGCCACCGGTCTTCATGCTGCCGTCGTGTTTGGCGTCTCTTTTGGGATCGAATTCGATCGGCCGCCCAAAATCGTTGAAACCCTCGAAGTTGTCCTGGTCAACTGGCGCTCGGAAGAAACGCCTGATGATCCTGACTACCTCGCCCAGGCAGCCCAGCGTGGGGGTGGCGAGGAGGAAGACGAGAAGGAGCGACCCGCGCAGCCGTTATCGGGTCTGATGCCGAATCCCAATCTCGGTGAGGACGTGATGCAGGCCGAGGAAGCGACCCCTCAAGAACGGGAAATGCAGCGCGAAGTAATTGCAGCAGTGGGGGATGCCGATGTGGCGCTGGAAATGACGCAAGTCGAGAATCCCGAGCCCCAGCAGCCCACGGCTGCACACCTGCGGCAGGAAAGCATGCAAATGGCCAATTTGCAGCCTGAATTGAGCCGACAGAGCCGCTTCCGCTCAAAACTCCCGCGTCGCGAGTACATTTCGGCCAACACCCAGCAATATGAATTCGCGAGCTACATGAGCGCCTGGGTCGCCAAAGTCGAGCGCGTCGGCAATCTCAATTATCCCACCGAGTTGCGCCGCAAGCGCCTGCACGGCGACCTGGTGCTGACCGTGGGCATCCGTCATGACGGTTCGGTGGAGAGAATCGATGTGATGCGCAGTTCGGGGCGACGCGAAATCGACCGTGCAGCCATTGAGATTGTGCGCCTGGCATCGCCGTATTCACCGCTTCCCGACAACATCCGCGAGCGGGTGGATATCCTTCACATCACCCGCACCTGGCGATTCGAATCGGCCTTCGACGTCGATTAGCTGGTCAGCTTGAGCTCGACGGTGTTGTCGTCGGGATCCTGGATATAGACCGAGTTGCCGTACCCGGTGGCGCCGTAGCGGCGTTCAAACGGAGGGGGTTCGATGCCGTGGCGTTGCAGCCACTTGACCAGGGACCCTTCGTCCATTTCTTCGACCTGCAGGCAGATATGGTCGAGGTTGCGGGCGTCCGGATCCGGCGGGCCACCGCCCTGGCGGCCGAGAACGCTGTCGACCGGCACGATATCGATTAGCGCAGACCCGGCGCGAAGCTGGATCAGGCCGACCTCATCGGGCAGGCGGCGCTCAAGCACGCAACCCAGCACATCGCAATAGAAAGCCACCATGGCCTCCGGTGTCTCGGTGCGGAGGACGATGTGGTCAATGCCGGCGATGCGGATCATGGCTCAGGCTTGTTCCTCGCTAATCCATTTCTTCACCCGCGGCGCCTGGTAGTCCATGAAGCGCTCCAGCAGCCGCGTGGCGTCCTCTTCGACAATCATCATCGGCCTGTATTCCTCACGCACGAAAGCTTCATCCATGGCGTGTTCGAGGAAAATGCCCAGATGGTCGAAATAGCCCGCAACATTCAGCAGGCCACAGGGCTTGCGGTGAAGCCCCAACTGCGCCCAGGTCAGCGCCTCAAAAATCTCCTCCATGGTCCCCCAGCCGCCCGGCAAGGCTACGAAGCCGTCGGACAGTTCAGCCATCAGGGCCTTGCGCTCGTGCATGGAATCCACGACATGCAGTCGCGAGAGTCCAGGGTGCGCGACTTCGCGGGTTGCAAGCGCGCTGGGAATGACGCCGATAACCTCCGCTCCGGCCTGCAGAGCTGCGTTGGCGACGGCGCCCATCACGCCGACGCTGGCGCCACCGTACACAAGCCCCAGGCCTGAGTCGGCCAGCAAGCCGCCCAGTCGCCGGGCCGCAGCGGCGTATTCGGCGACCCGGCCCGGGTTTGAGCCGCAATAGACGCAGATGCGTTTCATGCGCGGAGCAGACGCTGAAGCAAAGCCATTCGGAAAAACAAGCCGTTGCGGACTTGCGTCCGGATGAGTGAATTGGGGCCGTCGGCAACCTCGGAGGCGATCTCCACGCCACGATTCATCGGGCCGGGGTGGAGTACCTTGCAGTCGGCCGCGGCCAATTCCAGGTGCTCGGGGCGCAGACCCCACTGCCGGTGGTAATCGCTGGCGTCCGGGATGTCAGTGCCAGAGATCCTCTCTTTCTGAATGCGCAGCATCATAACCGCGTTGGCGCCCTGCATCGCGTCTTCAAGCCGTTCGTGAACGCTTAGCGCGGCACCCCCGGCGGCCAGCAGGCTCGGTCCGGGCATGAATTCCGCCGGTCCGCACAAGCGGATCTCGCCGATGCCCAGTTTTGGAAACAGGTGTATGGCCGATCGCGCCACGCGGGAATGGCGGATGTCCCCCGCCATCACCAGTTTTACTCTTTCCAGGCTGCCAAACGCTTGACGGAGCGTCAGTGCGTCGAGCATGGCTTGTGTCGGATGCGCGCCAATTCCGTCGCCGGCATTGACCACGTGCAGGGCATTGCCGGCCAGCTGCGCCATTCTTTTCGCAGCGCCCGGCTCGGGGTGGCGCAACACCAGACAATCGGGAGACATGGCCTGGACCGTGTCGAAGGTGTCCTCCAGCGACTCGCCTTTTTCCACCGAACTTCCGGCGGCGGAGACATTCGCGACCAGCATGCCCATGCGTTTGGCCGCCACTTCGAATGACAGGCGCGTGCGCGTGCTTGGTTCATAGAACAGATTGACCAGCAAGCGCCCGGGCAGAGACCCCTCGACCCAGGTCGAATCGGCCGCGATCTCGTCTGCGAGATCCAGCAACCCATGCAGCACTTCGGGGCTGTGATCCACGACATCGGTAAAGTGCTGGAGGGAAGACATGCTGTTGCCGGGGGTTTGGCCGGTTTCACTCATTGGCGCGGCGATTGTAACCAGTTTTCCAGAATGATCCGGGCCGCGACCGCGTCGATTCGGTCGGCGTCTCTTTTCCGGGCCCTGCCGGCAGCCCGCATTTCTGCGAACTGCCGCTTTGCCGCGTTCGATGTCAGCCGCTCATCGAAGAAGTCAACGTGGATGCCGTAACGCGTTGCCAATTGACTGCCAAATTCTCGGCTAAGCGACGACATTGGTGTTTCCGAACCGTCCTCCGCCAGCGGCAAACCCACGACGATCATCGTCGGTCTCCACTCTTCGACGAGGCCAGCAATTTGATCCCAGTCCGGGTGCTTGCCATTACGCACGGTGCCCAACGCCGTGGCGGTCGCTGTTTGTTGCTGGCCAACGGCTACGCCGATGCGCCGCTTGCCGTAATCGAAACTGAGGAGACAGCCCTGGGGGCGACCGTGGCTCTGGCGGTCAGGCATTACCTGCTACGCCGTGTAGCCGGTCAACCTTGATGCCGAGCCGGTCGAGCGCGAGCGTGAAGCGCTGCGGCAGCGGGGAGTCGAACACAATGGCGCTGTCGGCCTCCACGGTCAGCCAGGCGTTCTCCCGCACTTCGCCCTCCAGTTGCCCGCCGCCCCAGCCCGCATAGCCCAGGGCTACCAGGAACTTCTCGGGCCCTTCCCCACGCGCGATGGCCGCCAGGACGTCCCGCGACGTGGTGACCATGATGTCGTTGCCGATCTGCAGGCTCGACTCGAATTCCGGCCAGGGACTATGCAGGACAAAGCCGCGATCAGGCGCCACCGGACCACCCTCGAGTACGGGAATGTTGCGGATAGCCTCGTCGCTGCAGTCAATCTGAAGCTGGGCAAGGATTTCACCCAGAGAATATTCGGACAGCCGGTTGATGGTAATACCGATTGCGCCCTGGTCATTGTGCTGGCACATCAGGGTCACGCTGCCGACGAAGTTTTCGTCGAGCATGCCCGGCATGGCGATGAGCATCTGACGGTCAAGGTATCCCGAGAAAGTCGAGGTGTCTTTGTCGGCCATGCTCCCAGATTGGGCCCTCGACGCTAAATTTTCAAGGCTTCGGGGGATGTACAATATGTGCGGTATGGAGATTCTGCTCAACGGGCGGTGTGAGACCGTCGACGATCGGATTACAGTGGGCCAGCTGCTAGTAAAGATCCTGCCTCCTGGCAGGCGCGTCGCCGTTGAGGTCAACCAGGAAATTGTGCCCCGCACGCGCCACGATGCGCATGAGCTCAACCCGGGCGACCGTGTTGAAATCGTCCAGGCGATCGGCGGCGGCTAGGGCCGGATCGGAGATTCATGAGTCGCGCAGAAAAGGCAGTTCAAGACAGCGTTGAGGACAACGACGCCCTGGTGATCGCCGGGCGCCGGTATTCATCACGCCTGCTTACCGGTACCGGCAAATATCGGGATCTGGATCAGACGCGTGCGGCGACGCTTGCTGCGGGGGCCGAAATCGTAACAGTCGCCATCCGACGCACCAATATTGGCCAGGACACGGACGAACCCAACCTGCTGGATG
>JBFHEJ010000186.1:0-5340 GCA_041584255.1 Lysobacterales bacterium | reverse complement strand
CTGGCGGGCCCGGATGACATTTACGTCTCACCCAGCCAGATACGCCGTTTCGCGCTCCGCACGGGGGACATGCTTTCCGGCAAGATTCGCCCACCCAAGGACAGCGAACGTTACTTCGCCCTGCTCAAGGTCGAAGAAATCAACTATGAATCGCCAGAAGCGGCCAAGCGCAAGATCCTGTTCGAAAACCTGACGCCGGAATTTCCAACCCAGCAATTCGTTCTTGAAAGAGGTAATGGCAGCACTGAAGACATCACTGCCCGCATCATCGATCTTGTAGCACCGATCGGGATGGGACAGCGTGGCCTGGTGGTATCGCCGCCCAAGGCAGGCAAGACCATCATGCTGCAGAATATTGCGACCAGCATCCGGGCCAATTACCCCGACAGCAAGATGATTATCCTGCTGATCGACGAACGGCCGGAGGAAGTGACCGAGATGCAGCGCTCGGTGGACGCAGAGGTTATCTCGAGCACCTTCGACGAACCCGCAACACGCCATGTCCAGGTAGCCGAGATGGTGATCGAACGCGCCAAACGGCTGGTGGAACACAAGCACGAGGTCGTGATCCTGCTCGATTCCATCACCCGACTCGCACGCGCCTACAACACTGTCGCCCCATCCAGCGGCAAGGTGTTGACGGGCGGTGTTGACGCCAATGCCCTTCAGCGCCCGAAACGCTTCTTTGGAGCGGCGCGAAACGTGACCGAAGGCGGCTCACTGACCATTGTCGCCACTGCGCTGGTTGAAACCGGCTCGAAGATGGATGAGGTAATCTACGAAGAGTTCAAGGGCACCGGCAATATGGAGATTCACCTCAACCGGCGAATCGCCGAGCGCCGTACCTATCCCGCCATGGATATCAACCGTTCCGGCACGCGTCGCGAGGAGTTGATGATCAGCCAGGATGTACTGCAGAAAGTGTGGATCCTGCGCAAGCTGCTGCACCCCATGGACGAGGCGCAAGCCATCGAGTTTATGCTCGACAAGATGAAGGCCACCAAGACCAACGCCGAGTTCTTCAACTTCATGAAGCGCTGACGGCGTCGCCTCCTAATTCCGGACCTTTGGTCTTTTCATCACCTCGGCTTTGGCCTGCGCTTGCTTCGACACAGAGTGTCGCCAGGCCGGATGGCAGTTGAAATCTGCGATTTTCAAAAGCTCCCGGGTATTGCTCGTTGGTACAACTCCGTTGGCCCATCCATGTGCCAATTATCTTCGAGACCCTGTTGTTTCAAACCCATAGGTCGACGAAATCCTTGACGGGCATGCTTTCGAGCTGCTGCTGGTCGCCGACCGCAGCTTCAATGGAGGCGGCACGCTCGGCCCCGTAGTGCTCGCTCAGGGCACACCGGAATTTTTCCAGCAGTAACGGAATACCCTCCTCGCGACGACGGCGATGCCCGACGGGATAGTCGATCTGAACGCGTTCCGTGCGCGATCCGTCTTTGAAGAAAATCTGGATGGCGTTACCGATGCCGCGTTTTTCCGGATCAAAATAATCCCGCGTGAACTGTTCATTTTCGCGGACTTCCATCCGCTCCCTGAGCGCGTCGATGCGCGGGTCGACGGCCACATCGTCCTCGTAGCTGCTGGCAGTCAACTGCCCGAAAATCAGCGGTACGGCAACCATGTACTGCAGGCAGTGATCACGGTCAGCGTAGTTGTCCAGCGGGCCGGTCTTGTCGATGATCCGCGCACCGGCTTCCTGGGTCTCGATCACGATGCGCTCGATATCATCAATGCGGTCCTTCGCCTCCGAATGAAGTTTCAGGGCGCACTCGACGGCGGTCTGGGCGTGGAACTCGGCCGGATAGGAAATCTTGAACAGCACCTGCTCCATCACGTAACTGCCGTAAGGCCGCTGGAACTCGAACGGCTTGCCCCTGAACAACACGTCGTAAAAACCCCAAGCCTTGGCGCTGAGCGCCGACGGGTATCCCATTTCCCCGCGCAGCACCATCAGCGCCAGGGTCACCGCGCGGCGACAGGCGTCACCCGCCGCCCAGCTCTTGCGAGACCCGGTATTGGGCGCATGGCGGTAGGTACGCAGCGCACCGCCGTCGATCCAGGCGTTGGAGACAGCGTCGATGACCTGCTCCCGCGTTCCCCCCAACAAGCTCGTGACCACAGCCGTTGACGCGACACGCACGAGCAACACGTGGTCAAGCCCGACCCGGTTGAACGAGTTCTCAAGCGCCAGGCAGCCCTGGATTTCATGTGCGCGAATCATGGCTTCGAGCACATCCCGCATCGTGAGAGGCTTTTCACCCGCCCCGACCCGTTGGTTCGACACGTATTCGGCCACCGGCAAAATGGCTCCGATGTTGTCAGAAGGATGACCCCATTCGGCGGCCAGCCAGGTGTCGTTGAAATCGAGATAGCGGATCATGACACCGAGGTTGAAGGCCGCCTGCACGGGATCGAGCGCAAAGGCCGTGCCCGGTACACGCGGCCCGTTGGCCATTCCGGCGCCGTCCACCAAGGGACCGAGCAGGCGGGCACAGCCGTTGAACTTCAATGCCATCAAGGCGCAGGCCAGGCTGTCCATCAGGCAATAGCGTGCGGTGGATAACGCCTCTTCGCTGTCGATCTCATACCCACTGACATAGTCGGCAATGTCGACCAGCACCTGGTCGGGGTCCGGGCGCTTGGCGGCGCGAGTTCCGATGTGGCTCATGAAAAAGTTTCCTCGTCTCGAAAGGTCGCGAGCTGAAGCTCGCTCCAACAGCAATGCCTTGTAGGAGCGACCCTGTGGTCGCGAACGCAGCGGCCACATTGCTACACCCAAAAAAACCTGTCAGCGATTGTCGATGGTTTTGTAAGTCCGCGGCTGCGGCCCGGTGTAATCCGCACCGGGACGAATGATGCGGTTGTTGGCGCGCTGCTCGAAGC
Organism: Lysobacterales bacterium; assembly: GCA_041584255.1. Classification (GTDB taxonomy): domain Bacteria; phylum Pseudomonadota; class Gammaproteobacteria; order Xanthomonadales; family SZUA-36; genus JAUIBE01. Next base: position 2,445 of record JBFHEJ010000186.1, on the reverse strand, counting down.
AATGTGCGGCCCACCCTGTCACCCGTGACATCACGAAGATCGGTGTAAACAGCTTGGTCGGGATACCCATGAAGTGGTAAGCGCTGGCGTGGAAAAAGTCCGCATTGGCGAACATGTTCTTTTCTTCCTTCATGGTCCGCTCAACCGCATCCGACACCGCAAACAGCACCTCATCCCCCGCCAGCTCGGACAGCTTGCGCGACCACTCCTTGATGATGGCGTTACGCGGATCGCGCAAGCGGTACACCGCGTGCCCGAAACCCATGATCAGCTCCCTGGCGGCCAGCTTGCGCTTGACGTCGACTACTGCCTCCTCGACCGAGCTGTACTGCTCGATCATGTCCATCGCCGCTTCGTTGGCGCCGCCATGCAGTGGCCCGCGCAACGAGCCAATGGCTGCCGTGATGCAGGAATGCAAATCGGAAAGCGTCGAAGCGCAGACCCGCGCGGTGAAAGTCGAGGCGTTGAACTCGTGTTCGGCATACAAAATCAGTGAGACGTCCATGACGCGCGCGTGGAGCGTATCGGGCGACCTGCCGTGGAGCATGTGCAGGAAATGGGCGCCCAGCCCCTCCTCAGCGGTGTCGGTGTCGATACGTACGCCGTCGTGGCTGTAGCGATACCAGTAAGAGACGATCGCAGGGAACACCGCCAGCAGCCGGTCGGCGACGTCCTGTTGGTTTGAGAAATCGCCCTCGGGCTCGATGTTGCCGAGAAATGAGCATCCGGTTCGCATGACGTCCATTGGATGTGCCGTCGCAGGGATGCGTTCCAGCACCTGCCGCAGAGGCTCGGGGAGGCCTCGTAAACCGTTCAGTTTTGCCTTCCACGCGTCGAGCGCTTCCTGGCCTGGTAAATCGCCTTTGAGAATCATGTACGCGGTCTCGTAAAAGGTCGCGTTTTCGGCAAGATCGACTACGTCGTAGCCGCGGTAGCGCAGGCTGTTGCCTTCGGCGCCCACCGTGCAGATTGCAGTTTCGCCGGCCGACTGCCCACGCAAGCCGGCACCGGTATTCTTCTTGACTTCGGTCTTGTCGTTCATCTCTTTCTCTGCTTCAGTCTCGGTCGTCGGAAGCAAACAACTCGTCGAGCTTCCGTTCATATTCGTGGTAGCCGAGATAGGCGTACAGTTCCTCCCGGGTTTGCATCGATTCCACGACATTACGCTGGGTGCCATCGGCAATCAGCGCCTTGTAGACAGTTTCGGCGGCGCGGTTCATGGCGCGATAGGCCGAGCAGCAATAAAGTACGATATCGACGCCAGCCTCGCCGAGTTCAGGCGTCGTAAACAAGGGCGTGTGGCCGAACTCGGTAATATTAGCCAGGACAGGCACGCCGACTGCCTTGCGGAACTGCGTGTACTGTTCGATTTCCTGCACGGCCTCCGGAAACACCATGTCAGCCCCGGCCTCGACACAGGCCACGGCACGTTCGACTGCCGCATCCATGCCCTCGACCGCCAGTGCATCGGTACGTGCCATGATGACAAAAGCATCGCTGCCGCGCGCGTCCACAGCCGCCTTGATGCGGTCCACCATCTCGGCTCTGGAGACGATGGCCTTGCCCGGCCGGTGGCCGCACCGCTTGGCCGCCACCTGATCTTCGATATGCATGCCCGCCACACCGGCCCGCATCAGCGTGCGCACCGTTCGGGCGATATTGAAGGCCCCGCCAAAACCGGTGTCCGCGTCGACCAACAACGGCAGGTCGCTGGCGGAAGTAATGCGCTCGGCGTCGGCGACGACGTCGGCCAGGGTGCTGATGCCAAGATCCGGCAGACCCAGTGAATTGGCCGCCACACCGCCCCCTGAAAGATAGAGCGCCTTGTGTCCAACCGCCTGCGCCATACGAGCTGTGTATGCATTGATGGCACCAACGACCTGTAGCGGTGCGTGATCGGCGACCGCCCTGCGCAACTTTTCTCCAGGTGAAATCAATCCCATGGAATACCGCGATTACAGTAGGTCTTCGACGGCACCGCGCTCCTCGCGCAGCTCCTTTTCGGTTGCGTCCATGCGGGCGCGACTGAAATCGTTGATGTCCAGCCCCTGCACGATTCGGTAGTCACCGCCGTCACAACTGCAGGGGTAGGAGTAGATCACGCCAGGTTCAATGCCATAACTGCCATCCGCCGGAACGGCCATTGAAACCCAGTCGCCCTCGTCGGTGCCATAGGCCCAGCTGCGCATATGATCGATCGCCGCCGAGGCGGCCGAGGCGGCGCTCGATGCGCCGCGCGCCTTGATGATGGCGGCGCCGCGTTGCTGGACATCGGGGATGAAGCGTTCGCTGTACCAGCCGTGGTCGACGAGGTCCAGGGCCGGACGGCCCTCGACGTCGACGTGGTGAATGTCCGGGTACTGCGTGGAAGAATGGTTGCCCCAAATCACCATCCGGCGAATCTTCGCATGATGCGTGCCGGTCTTAGCCGCCAACTGCGCCAGG
>JBFHEJ010000185.1:0-5357 GCA_041584255.1 Lysobacterales bacterium | reverse complement strand
CTTGCGCCGGTCGGGCCGGCGCACCTCAGTGCGTGGCTTGAAGCTCACGCGCTCAACGTCAGAATAGAAAACCAGGTACCTGGCGCCAACCTCAATCAACGCCTCGTCGCCTACCTGGACGAGAATATCGACCTCATCGGGAACGTTGGGGTCGCCACGCAATCGTTCGATTACGCGCAAGGTCAATCTGCCATCCGTCACCGGCCGGCCCAGCCACTCTGCGGCGATCAGGGTGTAATTGGGATGGCGCAGCGCCTGGAGCGGAGGCTGCAGCTCGGCAGCCACCGTCGGAACGGCGGTCATGAGCAGTCCCCCTAAAGTTGCAGACAGACGTGCCCACGCAGGGGTGCGCTGGGCGCCCGGCTTACTCCCGGGACTGAACATTCGGATTCAGGACCGAGCAGCCGGCCATCACCGAATCGCCCATCACAAAGTTCTCTATCTCTCGCATTTGGCGAAATTCTCCCCTCTCCCTGGTGGCAGAGTTTAACGGCTTCTGGCGTCAGAAGCAGCCCGAGCAGCTCTGTAATGTGTTTATTGTTCCTCGCCTGCGGACTGCAGTTTATCGCCCGCGGTATCATGAGCGGCGCTGTTGCTGCTTTTTGAGAACGCCCGCCATGAACAACAATGCCACCCACCACCGCTGGGACGACCTGCCCCTCGAGAACCTCAATCCGCTGCTTGACCGCCGCCTCATTTGCGGCGACCGCATGATGTTGGCCCAGGTGCTGCTCAAAAAGGACTGTGTCGTTCCCAAGCACCACCATGAAAACGAACAGCTATCGTATGTTACGAAAGGCGCCATTCAGTTCCTGCTCGGCGAAGACCAGGACGAGGAAGTGGTCATCCGCAGCGGCGAGGTGCTGGTGATTCCGTCCAATTTGCCGCATTGCGCCATCGCACTGGAAGATTCGATCTCGGTGGACATGTTCTGCCCGCCCCGCCAGGACTGGCTGGATGGCAGTGATGACTACCTGAGGCAGCGATGATTCCGCCGCGCGCCTCGCCGGATACACCATCAAAGCGCAAGCCGACTCACAACGCCCATAATCCGCTGGATTTCAATAGAGCATTGCGGTCAGTGTCGCACTGACGCCGCCGACCAGCAAAGCAGCTAGCAGGCCCATCGCAAGGGGCTTCCAGCCGATGCTGACCAGGTCTCGAATAGCGGTGCCCAGACCGACGGACGCCATGGCCACGGCAAGGCAGATTTCGGCGCTGTCCTTGATCCAACCGACGGCGACCTGCCAATGCGCCCGCGACATCACTCCAAACGCCTCCTCGCCGATGTCGCCGACAGTCCGAACAAGGCTCATGCAGGCAAAACCAATGATGAACACCGGCACCATGGTCCACCATTTCGGAACGACGCCCGCTTGCGGCGAATTCCGGTGATGGGCGATGCACATCAGGGGGATGACCGCCACCATGCCCAGGTTGCGCACCAGCTTGGTCACCGTGGCGACGTTCAGCGCCTGCGAATCGCCATAGAATTCCTGATAGACCAGGCCGGCCCCGGCGACCTGGGCCGTATCGTGCACGGAGGTGCCGAGGAAAAGTCCGACCGGGAAACTTTCGGCAGAGAACAGCCAGTGGCCAAGGAAGGGATAAACCAGCATGGCAATGACGCCAAACAGGGTGACACAGGCCACCGCGTACGAGACCTCGTTGTCGCGCGCATGAATCGTGGGCGCGGTGGCGACAATGGCGGTGGCGCCGCAGATGCTCGTGCCCACCGCCAGCAGGGTGCCGAGGCGGCCTGACAGTCCGAGCCGACGGCTGAGGTACGTCACCATCAGCAGTGCTGCACCCGAGGCGCCGATAATGACCGGCAGGCTCTGCAGTCCGATCAATCCGACTTCCCCGAGGCTGAGACGGATGCCCAGCAGCACGATGCCCAAGCGCAATACGCGCCTGAGGCCAAATTGGATGCCTGGCAGAAATCGGGCATGCAGGCCCACAATATTGCGCACCAGAATGCCGAGCAGGATCGCCATCATGATGCTGCTGACCGGACTCCTGGGAAGCCGCATCCATGAGATCCCGACCAGCTCGGAAAGGAATTGCCCCGCGAATGCAATCAGCAGGGCGAGAATCAGGCCGGGGAATACAGACACGGGCGGTACTCTACCCGAATCCTCCCTCCTCGGTGCCGGATTCAGGTCAACTTGCGAGGCGTTCGGGTGATACCAACCCAAACACAATCATCGCCATCATGAGCGATTGGACCAGCAGCATGCCGACATGGCCCAGGAGGCCAAACTTCACCGACCGCTTCCACCAAGTCAGGTATGCCCAGGGCAGTGCCAGGACCGCAAAACCGGGCCAGCTCCAGGGTGCATTGAGGTGAAAGATCGCGAACACGATCGCATTGAAGAGCGGCGCCAGGGGACCTAATCGCTGGGTCCTGGGCAACAGAAAGCCCCTGGCGTAGAGCTCCTGCGTAACGCCGCCAACTCCGGCAAAAACGACCAGACTCGCCACCCACATCCCGACCAGCATCTCCCTGCTCATGCCGGCAAAAGCCGCCGGGTCGGGTTCGAGCAGAAACCATGAAGGCACGTTCAGGTCGAGCGCCGTGCGGATCGCGGCGCTGATCGCCGGTGTCAAAGCGCCAATCACGATGATCCCGTACACGATCAGGGGAATGCCGATGGCCAGGTATTGCCACCAGGGGATCTTGTTGCGCCAGGGAAAGGTCTCCGCCAGGTCGAACACGCCGCCGGTCTCGCGGCGCGTGACGCGGCCCATGATCCACCAGCTCAAAGGCACCTCGCTGACCAGGATGGTTGCAGCCAGTGCCAGGATCGGCGGCAGCCCCAGGCTGCCGAACCACAGTGCCAGAACGGTGAAGACAAGCAGATTGGCGGCGCCCGGCGCCAGTTGCAGGCCCGCGGCCTGAGTGGGAGTGAGCTGTTGCATGATGATGGACCTGTTGATTTAGTTAACTGGTTGACTATTTACTAGTTAACTGTAAAATTGTTTGCCTGTCAACTAATCTCTCGTATTGGCTCGTCATTGAAGAACCGAATCATGGCAATCAGGGAACAGGACTGGATGCTCGCGTGGGTCAGCCTCGCCCACGCCGGCACCTATCTCACCGAACAACTGGGCGCTCGATTGCGCGAGTCCCTGGGTTTTGGGCTTGCTGAACAGGATCTTCTCAAGCAGGTCGCGGTGAACCGGGGTGAGCTGACAATGAGCCAACTGGCGCAGCGGCTGTACTACAGCAAGGCGGGAATGACCAAGATGGTGGATCGACTCGAGCGCGACGGGCTGTTGCAGCGCAAGCCCTCGAGCGATGATCGCCGCGCCATTCGTATCATCCTGACGCCGGAGGGTCGCAAGGCCTTTGCCCGTTCAACAGAGGTACTGAAAACCTTTCTGGCCGAGAATTTCCGCGCCCATCTCGACGACGACCAAGTCACTCAGCTCGGTGACGCATTGCGGTCGCTGCTGACCGGCCTGGGGCGCTATGAGGGCCAGCTCCGGCACTTGCGTGGCGAAACCGGCCATGCGGCGCCTTCGAGTTGAGGTCGCGGTCAGCCGGGCAAGCCCTTGAGCACGATATCGGAATAACTGACCAGACCAACGAAAGTGCCGTTGTCGAGCACCGGGGCACGGGACAGGCCAAAGCGGCTGAACAGGCGCGTGCAGTAGCGGATATCCATGGCCGGATCGACTGAAATCACCGGCTTGGTCATGATCTCGTAAACACTAACGCGCTCCGGCGAACGGCCCGGCGCCAAGACTTCTCGGGCAATGTCGCTGAACATCACCACACCGTATTCGTCATCTTCGTGCCGCTTGTCGACGATCAGGGTCTGGGATCCCGGGTTGCTCATGGTTCTGAGCGCCTCGCTGACTGTCAGCATGCCATCGACGATGTCCACTTCCGTTTTCATCACGTCACGGACCCGCACCACGGGGCTGCCCTCATTCATATTCTTTCCTCCACGACATCTGTCAGAGCTTCGATCTGGTGACGAACACCGATCGCGTCTTCCACGTCGATCTGGATCGCAATCCCGGCACCGGGTTTCTGATCGAACTCGCCGACCCGTGCCACCTGTTCCAGGATCTCCCGGCTCAAGTGTTCCTCGGCCAGCAGCATGATAACGTCGACCCGATTGTCCATGCTCAGGCCCAGGAATGTTCGGGTCGGAGTAATCCCTTCCCCACGTGCCTGGTTCAGCACCGTGCAACCGGTGGCGCCTGCCTCTCTGGCAGCATCCAGCAGGGCCGGTGTGCGCTCGTCTTCGACCATGATGATGATGAGTTTGAAATGCATAGTCGTACCTCGATCTACTTGGATAATGAATTTTCTTTACTGCGCCTGGCGCGCCGTTCGCCCACCTGCGCATAGGCCATCACCGCGATAATGGGGAACAGGCTTGCAAATGCAATCAAGCCAAAACCGTCCAGAATCGGACTGCGGCCCGGTATGGTTTCCGCGAGGCCCAGGCCCAGCGCAGCCACCAGCGGGACGGTCACGGTTGACGTGGTCACACCCCCGGAATCGTAGGCGAGCGGGATGATCAGCCGCGGTGCAAACGCAGTCTGGATGATCACCACGACATAACCGCAGATGATGTACCAGTGCAGCGGCGTGCCCGTGACAATCCGAAAGGCCCCCATGGCGACACCTACGGCAACCCCGATGGCCACGGCCACGCGCAGTCCATTGACCGTGATGGTTCCGCCGGAAACCTGGTTCGCCTTGATGGCGACCGCCAGGAGAGCCGGTTCGGCGACGGTGGTGGCAAAACCAATGGCGGCGGCAAAGGCATAGACCCAAAGGTACTCATGCCATGGCAGCTCGCCCGCCGGCAGCGCGCCATCGAACAGAAATCCAGGCGCGGTCAGCTGTTCCGCCATGAGCCGCCCCAGTGGAAACAGGGCCAGCTCGAGGCCTTCCAGGAACAAAGCCAGGCCCAGGAGCACAAACACGAGACCCACGGCAACCCGGGCGGGGTGCAGGATGGGCCGGCGTAACACCAGTACCTGGAAGCCAATCAGAATCACCGCGATGGGCAGCACATCCCGCAACATCGTCACGAGCGTCATTGCAAAGCTGGCGAAGGCGTCAATCATCGTGTCCGTTCAGAAAAACATGCCGTAAGCCATGACGAAAATCATCGGCGTCAGTGAAGCGAAAGCAATCAGGCCAAAACCGTCTATCAAAGGGTCACGCCCCCGAATATAGCTGGCCAGGCCTATGCCAAGCGCCGCGACCAGCGGTACAGTCACCGTCGAGGTCGTCACTCCGCCGGAATCGTAGGCGATGCCGATGATTTCCTGGGGCGCGAAGAAAGTCATCATCACGACTCCGGTGTAACCGGCGATGATCAGGTACT
>JBFHEJ010000184.1:0-5362 GCA_041584255.1 Lysobacterales bacterium | reverse complement strand
GCTCGTCGGGCCGGGGGAGCCGCACGCCCTCTGCCACAAGGCTGGTTACCGTTGCTGCATTGACCGCCAGCGGCTGGTCAAACTATATTGGAAGCATGGATTCACTGGAACAAACCGGTCGCGACCTCGAACGACTCGAAGGTCAGCTCAAAAAGCTGCTCGAACAGGTCCGCCAGTTGCGCGAAGAGAACCATTCTTTGCAAAGCAGGCAGGAATCGCTGGTAGCTGAACGTGCCGCCCTTGTTGCCCGCAATGACGAGGCACGCTCGAAGGTCGAGGCCATGATTCACCGTCTGAAAGCACTTGAGCAGACCTGACCCTTTGGAACCGGTCGAGCCCAAACTGCCCATGAGCGCTGCAGCCGAGCCGGTCAAGGTCACCATCCTCGACCGCCAATACCAGTTTGCTTGTCCCGAAAAGGAACGTGAAGCCCTGAAGACGGCAGCACGGCATCTCGATGAGAGCATGCGAGAGATCAAGGATTCCGGGCGATTGATGTCGCTGGAGAGGATCGCCCTCCAGGCAGCCCTCAACTATTGCGACGAAGTGCTCAAATTGCGCGAGAGCGTCAACACCCGCAGAGAAAAAATCGACAGCAAAATCAAAATGCTGGCGGATCAACTCGATCAGGCTCTGACCCGGGAAGTCTGACGTCCACACCGCCCTTGCGGCAAGTCGAGGTGCGCGCCTGAGCACAATGCTCTAGAATTAACTCTGCCCCCTGTGGTGTTTGCCAGCGGGACCGATAAATACCTTGTCCCTATATTTTGACCTCGGGGTGACAGACCTGGGCGCCAGTGTGCAGGTTCGCCAAGCAGCGAAAAGCCTTAGGCCCCGGCGAGACATCCCACCTGAACCTCTGGTTCAAGGTCACCGGCCCGCAGCGGCACCATGGAGGGCTCCCGTTTCCGATCCCGAATTCCCGATGTGTTCCGTCCCGGTGAACCCCGATAAACCCGCCCTGCGCCGTCATTTTCGCGCCATGCGACGCGAGATGGACGAAGCGCTCAGGTCCCGGGCGGACCAGGCAATCAACCGGGTCATCGAGGCCTTCACGACGAAAGAGAGTGCCCGGACCATCGGCGGCTACCTCGCCTTCGACGGCGAGCCCGACATCGTTCCGGGACTGAACCGCCTGGGTGCGTCCGGCGTCGACGTCTATCTTCCGGTCATTCATTCCGAAGCGGGCCGAAGCCACCTTGGCTTTCGGCGCTGGTCAATTGGTGGTTCCGAGGACGAGGCCGCGCGCCTCGAGTCGAACGCGCTTGGCATCAATCAACCTCAATCAGGAGAGGACCGGCAGGCCGAGGACCTGGACATTGTCTTCATGCCGCTGGTCGCCTGGGATCGCAGAGGTGCGAGGCTCGGGATGGGTGCGGGCTACTACGACCGCGCCCTGGCGGATGTGTCCAAGGCCACACGCCCGTCGAGGATTGGCGTTGCCTATGACCTCCAGCGCGCCGACACCGTCCCGGTGACTGCGACCGACGTCGCCATTCACGGCATCATCACCGAGAGTGGCCTGTTTACGTTTCGGGACTGATCCGGGACAATGTCGCCTTTTTCGAACCGGTGGACCCTCACAGAATGAATTACTGGCTTCTCAAGAACGAACCGGAAGACTTCAGCATCGACGACCTGGCCAATGCAGCGAGGCAGACCACGCACTGGGATGGTGTACGCAACTACCAGGCACGAAATTTTATTCGAGACGACATGCGCAAGGGCGACCTGGCGCTTTATTATCACTCCAATTGCGAGGTGCCGGCGGCGGTGGGCATCGTCGAAGTGGTGCGTGAGGCCTATCCCGACCACACCGCGTTTGAAGGCGGCGACCCTCACTTCGACCCGAAGAGCGATCCTGACGATCCCCGGTGGTTCATGGTCGACGTCAAGCTTCAGCGCAAACTCGAGCGGCCGATTCCGTTGAAGGAGATCAAACAGCACGCTGAGCGGCTGGAGGGCTTCCACCTGATTCAGCGCGGCAACCGACTGTCGGTCATGCCGGTCGACCCCAAGCACTGGAAACTCATTCTTTCCCTGGAGAACAAATGAACGCCCGGTCCACAGAAGACTTGCAGCAAGCGCAGAAACGCCAGGTCGCAGAAGCCGCGCTGGATCATGTACGTCCGGGCATGGTGCTGGGCGTTGGCACCGGCAGCACGGTGAACTGCTTCATTGACGCCCTGGCCGAGAGCGGTACACGGCTCGAGGCCGCTGTTTCTTCTTCACAGGCGACCACCGGGCGTCTCGAAGCCATAGGCGTTCGAGTGCGCCAACTCAACGACACGGGGACCCTCGACCTTTACATCGACGGCGCCGACGAATTTGACAAGCACCGCAGGCTGATCAAGGGCGGCGGCGGAGCGCTGACGCGGGAAAAGATTGTCGCCGCAGCCAGCCGCAAATTCGTTTGCATTGTCGACGAGAGCAAAAGGGTTCGCGTGCTGGGCAAATTTCCCCTGCCGATCGAGGTAATTCCGATGTCGCGCAGTTACGTGGCGCGGCAAATCGTCGTGCTGGGGGGCAGCCCCGAGCGCCGCGAAGGCTTCGTCACCGACAACGGCAATGAAATCATAGACGTGCGGGGCCTGGACCTTGTCGATCCGGTCTCCGTTGAGCAGAAAATCAACAACATTGCCGGCGTCGTCACCTGCGGCCTGTTCGCCCTACGCCCGGCAGATACCGTGCTGATGGCGACGGAAAACGGCGTGAAGGAATTCTGATCAGGACGGGCCGGCCACCGGTTCGGCCAGCAATTCCTCCAGCAGGGCATTGAAATCTTCGATGAAATCCAGATAGTGGCTGCCGGTGCCGGGGCCGCTGAATCCTGTATGGATCTCGCGCACCTTGCCGGCGCGGTCCACGAATATCAGGGTCGGATAAGCCAGCACGTGGTTCAGCATCGGAAGGGCTTCGGCGGCCTTGGTCTTGTCTGAGTAGCCGGCGACCAGAACATCGTATTCAATGCCATGCTTGGCGACCAGTTCCCGGCCAAGGACCGCGGCGGCGTCGAAATCCTTCACGTGCTCGAACAAAAGGGTGATGATTTCCAGCCCACGATCCCGGTTTTCCCGATAATACCGTGACAGGAACTCCGCCTCGTCGGCGCAGTTGGGGCACCAGCTGCCGGAAAGATTGACCAACACGACCTTATCCCGGTATTGCGGGTCCGCGAGCGAAACCGGATCGCCGTTGAGATCAGGGAATGTGAATTCAATCGATTCGAAACCCGGCTTGAGGTGGGTGAGCTCAAAGGCGTCGGGCAAGCGGGCGTCGAAGTTACGCCTGGCAGTCCAGGTTTCGTGCCACCGGCTGCCCGACCAGAAATCGCCCGTGAGCACCCCGAACTCATCCATGGTGGCCACGAACACAAAGGCATGCGCGCCATCGAAGGTGGACAATTTCATGGTGCGTCCGTCGACCTCTCCCGCCAGGTATCGGTAATCGCCGGTTGGGGTCAGGAACGTGCCCGTGAGCACACTGCCCTGCTGGTCGAACTCGCCGACTGCCGAACCCTCGTTGCCCTCCTCGTCGAAAAACGTGACCTCCCATCGACCCGTAACGTCGATTTGCGGCCGCGGGTCGGCGGAGAACCGGTACCCGGGATCGGGTTCAGCCTCGACAGGAAGGTGTTGCTCGTAGCCGCGCTTGGTGAGCGTCAGTGTGCCCACCAGGCGATCTCCCTGGCGCTCGAGCACCAGCGCATTGTTGAAGGCCGGAAATCGCAGCCTATAGTCGCCTCCCGCAATCGTGACCTCTCCGACTTCCACTCGCTCTATGCCGTTGGAAAACCAGGCTGCTTCGCCGTTGCGGGCGATATGCAGGCTCACCGGAAGCACCACGTCGGGAAGCCTGATCTCGGCTCTCCAATCTTCGCCGTTCCAGGCCGAAGCCGTTGGCGACGCCTCGTCGGGACCCGGCCCGCACCCCAGGAGCAACAGGGAAATGACAAGAAAACTGCTCAAGCGCATATGACGTACCCTGACTGAAGTCGGGTCAATATGCCAGAAAACCGCCAGGAGTTTTCATCGGCGCGACCTGCGGACCGCAATCGTATCCTGCGACCGGTTTTTACCACCACGGACGTCAAACTCAGTGACCCCTGGTTTTTTGCCAAGGACCGTGGACGATTGCATTCCCCCAGAAACCTGGAGAGCCCTATGACGACGCATCCCAAGCAATTTCATCACTGGCTGATTGGACTCATTTCGCTTGCGGTCAGCTCATCGCCCGCAGTTGCGGGCGGTCTCGTGGAAACCGACCTCGATGCTTTCAATGAAGCGACTTTCAACGCCAATTCTGCCGACATCACCAACCGCTGGTGGACCCTGCCCGCTGGCAGCAACCTGCTCTATTACGCCGAAACCGAGGACGGCTGCGCATGGAACCTGATCGAAATCCTCGCCCTCACGACCAGTGCATTCCTGGGCGATTACGCCGGCACCAGTGCGCGCGTGGTGCTCGATCGCGAATGGGCCGACGAGGACTGCATTTACGATGATTTTGCCGACGTCTGGGCGAACATAGATCCCGATGAGATTACCTACGACTGGTATGCGCAGGACAGCGTGGAAAATATCTGGTACATGGGCGAGGACACCCTCGACAGCGAAGGAAGTTCCGAGGGGTCTTTCGTGGCGGGTTGCGACGGCGCGGAAGCCGGCATTGTCATCCTGGGCAGCCCCGAGAAGGGCTTGTTTTACATGCAGGAAAATTACGAGGACGAAGCCGAGGACTGGGGTAAGGTCCTGAATTTCATGAGCATGGACGGATTGACCTGCATGAAAACCAAGGAGTGGACGCCGCTGGAGCCCGGCAATGTCGAGCATAAGTTCTATTGCAGCGACGGTATAACTGGCCAGCTGGCGCTGATCGTGGGGCTCAAGGGCCCCAACGAATACGTCGAGCCGATCGTCGCCAACGTGGCGGCGCCGCCCGCGCCCGCCGCCCCGCCGAGCGCAATACCCGATTGCTGAATCAGCATCGCGCAAACCGGGTCCGGAATGGAATTTCCGGACCCGGTTTTGTTATTCGACGGCGACGTGTACAGTGCCTGAAATTGCACTCGCAACCCGGCGTGCCCCCATGCATCTTCGCGAATACCAGATTCCCGCTCGCGACGGTTTTCAGCTTGCAGCGACCCGGTTCCAGCCACCGAATCCGCATGGTGGCGTGGTACTGCTAAACAGCGCCATGGCCACGCCGCGGCAGTTTTATCGACACTTTGCTTCAGCATTGACCAATGCCGGCTACACGGCAGTCACCTGGGATTACCGGGGCATCAACGATTCGGGACCCGCAAACCTCAGGGGCTTCGAGGCACGCATGCGTGACTGGGTGTTGCTGGACATGGCCGGGG
>JBFHEJ010000183.1:0-5390 GCA_041584255.1 Lysobacterales bacterium | reverse complement strand
TTTTGTCCGAGGCGGCCTGCATTTCCTTGAGCAACCAGGGGTGGGCGCGGATCGCGCCCTGGCCAAAAATAATCAGCGAGCGGGTCAGAATGTTGGCGCCTTCCACCGTGATGGAAATCGGAACCGCCTGGTAAGCGTGCGCCAGGTAATTGTTGGGCCCGGTGGCCACACCCTTTCCGCCATGAATATCCATGGCGTCATTGACGCACTGACGGTTGCCCTCGGTGAGCTGGTACTTGACGATGGCCGACAGCACCGCGGGTTTCTCACCCTGGTCCAGCGCGACCAGGGTAAGCCGGCGGGCTGCATCCATGCGGTAAGTGCGTCCGCCGATGCGCGCCAGCGGCTCCTCGATGCCCTCGAAATAGCCGATGGGCACGTTGAACTGTTTGCGAATGCGCGCATAGGCGCCCGACATCAGGGCGGACATCTTGCCGCCTGCGACACCAAGGGCGGGCAAGGAAATGGCACGTCCAGCCGCCAGGCTTTGCATCAGCATGCGCCAGCCCTGGCCAATGCGTTCGCGCCCGCCGATGACCCAGTCGAGCGGAATGAAGACGTCTTTACCGCGCGTTGGACCGTTCATGAAAACCGCTCCGACCGGCATGTGGCGATTGCCGATTTCGACGCCTGCCGTGTCGGTCGGAATCAGGGCACAGGTGATGCCAAGGTCCTTCTCGTCGCCCAGCAAGCCGTCCGGATCCTCGGCCTTGAAGGCGAGTCCCAGCACCGTTGCCACCGGCGCCAGCGTGATGTAGCGCTTGTTCCAGTTGAGCCTGAGTCCCAACACTTCACGCCCCTCGAAGGTCCCTTTGCACACCACGCCGGTGTCACTCATGGCAGCGGCGTCCGACCCTGCCACCGAAGATGTCAGGGCGAAGCAGGGAATGTCGTCTCCCTGGGCCAAGCGCGGCAGATAATGCTTCTTTTGCTCCTCGGTGCCGAAGTGAAGCAACAGTTCGCCGGGGCCGAGAGAATTGGGCACCATGACGGTCACGGCCGCTGTCAGGTTCCTGCTCGCAAGTTTCATGACCACCGCCGAGTTGGCCTGGGCGGAAAACCCGAGACCGCCGTACTCCGGTGGAATGATCATGCTGAAAAAGCGTTTTTCGCGGATGAAGTCCCAGATTTCGTCGGGCAGGTTCCTGTGCGTGTCACAGATTTCCCAATCGTCGAGCCTGCGACACAGTTCTTCCACCGGGCCGTCGAGAAATGCCTGCTCACGCTCACTGAGTGAAGGCTTCGGAGTCTTGAGCAGAAGTTTCCAGCGTGGTCGGCCCGTGAATATTTCACCGTCCCACCACACGCCCCCGGCATCGAGCGCCTCTTGCTCGGTTTGGGAAATCCTGGGCAGCGCTTTCCGGAACCAGCCGAACAAACGGTCGCTGATCAGCAGCCGCCGGAGCGGCTTGATGGCAAAGCCCATGAGCGTGACAGCAACGATGCCATTGGCGAAACGAAACCAACTTGGCACGTAAAAGAGATGGCGCAATTCGGTCCACATGACCGTGAGCCCCACCATGATCAGCATTGCAACGATCAATGACGCCCGATTGTAGGCGAGAATCATGACCGTCAAGAGGAGAACGAGGAAGTAGAGAAACTCCATAACGTCCCATATTAAGTTTGGGTTCGAGAACGGGTCAAGGCAGGCCTGTCAGCGGTGAGGCGACATTGCGCCGCCTCGGGCTTGCCCGTAGAATTCACATGGTTTGGGTGGTGGTTTTTTTTCCGCTCGCATGCATCAACTTAAACCAATAAATTACAACAAGTTAAAAGGAATTCTTCATTGGCTGTAGAAAGAACACTCTCCATCATCAAGCCCGACGCGGTCGCCAAGGACGTCATCGGGGAGATCTATACCCGATTTGAGCAGGCCGGCCTGAAGATCATCGCTGCGCGAATGAAATGGCTGAAGCGGGAAGAGGCCGAACGCTTTTACGAGGTGCACCGAGAGCGGCCGTTTTTCAGGGACCTCGTCGAGTTCATGACATCCGGACCCGTCATGATCCAGGTCCTGGAAGGCGAAAATGCGATCGGGCGCAACCGGGAATTGATGGGGGCAACCAACCCTGCCGAGGCCGCGCCCGGCACCATTCGGGCCGACTTCGCGAAGAGCATAGACGCCAACGCGGTCCACGGCTCCGACGCGCCTGAAACCGCACGCACGGAAATTGCCTGCTTTTTCACGCCTGAGGAAATCCACTCCCGCTGACCGGGTCTCGCATGGCAGTCACACAGACCAAAATCAATCTGCTGGATTTCGATGAGGAGGGCCTGCGCGCCTTCTTCCAGTCCATTGGTGAGCCGGCATTCCGGGCCCAGCAACTGCTGAAGTGGCTATATCACCAGCAGGTTTCCGACTTCGAAGGGATGACCAACCTTTCCAGGCCACTTCGCGCCAGGCTGGCAGAAATTGCCGTCATCGAACCCCCCAGCGTATTGCGCGAGCAGGTTTCGAAGGATGGCACGGTCAAATGGCTCATGGGATTCGGCGGTGCAAACGCGGTCGAGGCCGTTTTCATTCCGGAGCCAAACCGCGGCACGCTCTGCATCTCCTCGCAGGTCGGATGCGCGCTCAACTGCACCTTCTGTTCGACCGGTGCACAAGGTTTCAACCGCAATCTCTCGACCGGCGAAATCATCGGGCAGGTGTGGCAGGCAGCCCGGTTACTCGGCCACGAACGCAACGGCCGCCGCCGGATTACCAACGTGGTGTTCATGGGGATGGGCGAGCCGTTGCTCAATTTCGATGCGGTGGCCCGGGCGCTCGAGCTGCTGCGCTCTGACCTCGGTTTCGGGTTGGCTGCCCGGCGGGTCACCGTATCGACCGCTGGTCTGGTACCGGGCATCGACCGCTTGCGGGACACCATCGACGTCGCGCTGGCCGTTTCGCTGCACGCCCCGCTGGATGACGTCCGTGAAAAACTCGTCCCGCTCAATCGAAAATATCCCATTGCTGAACTCATGGCGGCCTGCCAGCGCTATGTCGCGGACAAGCACAAGCGGTCGATCACCTTTGAATACACGCTCATCGACGGCGTCAACGATCATCCAGACCACGCGCGCAAACTGGTCACACTGCTGCGCCGCGTGCCCAGCAAACTGAACCTCATCCCGTTCAACCCGTTTCCCGGCACCGCCTACCGCTGTTCACCGCAGCATCGCATCAGCGCTTTCCAGCAAATCGTCATGGAGGGCGGGTTGATTGCCACGGTTCGTAAAACGCGAGGGGACGACATCGACGCCGCTTGCGGTCAGCTCGCCGGTCAGGTGGTGGACCGGACCCGGCGCAGCCGTGGCGTGAGGATCGCGACCGCCGCAACTGCGGGCGCCAGGGAGGGGGCGCGATGAGCCTCGCCATCCGGCAACTGCTGGTCATTGGGGTCACGGTCATGCTGGCGGCTTGCGCCGGCAGCGTGGCAGCACCGGAGTCAGACAGCAAAGCCCGCAAAGCCGCCGAAACCAACACGGAGCTGGGCCGCCAGTACATCGCCCGTGGAGACTATGAGATTGCCCTGGACAAGCTGAAACGCGCGATCGCTTTCGATCGCAGCTATGCGCCCGCGCATACGGTGCTGGCTTATCTTTATGAACGCATCGGCGATGACGAAATGGCCGGCAAGGAATACCGCGAGGCGATCAAGTACGACCCCAAGGACGGCGGTGTCAACAACAATTACGGTGCATTCCTGTGTTCGATAGGGAAGTGGAAAGAAGCCGAGCCATACTTTGAAAAGGCTCTGCGGGATCCGTTTTACGAAACACCGGCGCTACCGCTATCCAACGCCGGGCTGTGCGCAATGAACGCCGGCGATCTGGACAAAGCCGAGAACTTTTTGCGACAATCTATTGAATACGATGAGAATTTGTCCGCTTCATTGCTGGCGCTGAGCCAATTGAACTACCAGCGCGAACAATATTTGCGTGCAAGGGCATTCCTCCAACGTTATGAAGCCGTGGCCCCGGACACTGAAGTCAGCCTGGAGCATGGCTACAAGATCGAGAAGGCTATGGGCGACAAGGAAGCCGCGCAACGCTACCGCAGCGAACTGATCGAACAATTTCCAGATTCCAGGGCCGCCAGAGCCCTGATCCAAACGGGCCAGGTCCAATAACAATGAAAGAACAGCAGGGAGAACTGATCACCACCCGACCGGGCGCGCGCCTGCGCCACGCTCGTGAGGCTCGGGGCCTGAGCGTCGAGCAACTTGCATCCAGCACCCGCATTCGCGAGCGCATCATCCTGGCTATCGAACGGGACGACACGGACTGGATCGCTCCGGTCTATTTGCGTGGGTACATCAGATCTTATGCCCGCGGCGTGGGTCTGGATGCGGAGGAATTCGAGGCCGACACCAGAGCCACCAGCGGTTCCGACCCGGAGCTGCGTTCGGTTTTCAATATCGGCCGGAAGCGCGGTTTTGCCGAACGCTGGCTCAAGGCGGGCAGCTACGTGGTGGCCAGTATGCTGATTGCCGCACTGGTTTGGCAGGTCACTCAGCAAGCCGTGCAGTTCTCGCAGGGACGTGGAGCAAACCTGGCCGCCGCGCCTTCGCGACAGGTCGGCGTTGCCGAGGAAAAACCGGCTGAAGCTCCGGCGGCGTCCCAGAACACGCATCTGGCCGCGTCCATCGCTTCTTTGGAGAAATTCAATAGCCGTTCAGCCAATTCTGCGGCTGCCGGTGACCAGGCCTGGTCCGCCATTAAGGCTAAACCCCAAAGTGAGGGGGACATCGTCATCCGGGTATCCGCCGACAGCTGGGTTGAAATCATTGATGCCAGCGGCACGCAGCTCGAGATGGATCTTCTGCGTGGTGGCAGTCATCGCGCCTACAACGGTGTGGCGCCATTTCAACTGATGCTCGGCCGGGCCAATGCCATCGAGCTCGAATATCAGGGCGCAGCGGTAGACCTCGTGCCCTACATTCATGGGGACGTTGCGCGATTAACGCTCGGGGAGCCTGACCAGCAAACGCCCTGACGTGACCCAAGCCATTCAATCCATCCGCGGGATGCACGACATTCTGCCCGCGGAAATTCCCTACTGGCACTTCCTGGAATCGGCACTACGCTCCACGATGGACGCGTACGGCTACGGCGAGATTCGTACGCCGCTGCTGGAGAAAACAGGCCTGTTCGAGCGCGCCATCGGAGAGACCACCGACGTCGTCGAAAAGGAAATGTACAGTTTCGAGGATCGCGGTGGAGATCACCTGAGCCTGCGACCGGAAGGGACCGCCAGCGTGGTACGCGCGGCGCTCCAGCACGGATTGCTGTACGGCCCGCCAGTCCGGCTTTGGTACGCCGGCCCGATGTTCCGAAGAGAACGTCCGCAACGGGGCCGCACGCGCCAGTTTCACCAGCTCGGTGTTGAGGCCTTTGGAGCG
>JBFHEJ010000182.1:0-5396 GCA_041584255.1 Lysobacterales bacterium | reverse complement strand
GCTGTTGAGGCTGCGGCTTTGGCGCGCTTCAGTGGTGAAGACATCACCGCAGTGGTCATTCCGCAGCACAATTTTTTTGGTCAACTTGAAGATGTTGACGCACTTTGCGACTGGGCTCACGGCAACGGCGCACTGGTGATCGCACTGGCAAATCCAGTTGCACTTGCCTTGTTGAAAGCACCGGGTAAATGGGGCGAGAACGGTGCCGATATAGTCTGTGGCGAGGGCCAACCGCTGGGTATTCCCCTGTCATCTGGCGGGCCTTATTTCGGTTACATGTGTTGCCGCCAGGCGCTGGTGCGGCAGATGCCGGGCCGGGTGGCAGGGCGCACGGTCGACCTTGAAGGCAGGCCGGGCTACACCCTGACATTACAGGCCCGCGAGCAGCATATAAGAAGGTCGAAGGCGACTTCCAATATCTGTACGAACCAGGGCCTGATGGTTACCGCGGCGACTATACACATGGCCATGCTGGGCGCAGAGGGTCTTGAGCGCGTGGCAGCGGTCTCTCACGCCAATACCATGCAATTGGTCGAAGCGCTGACTGCACTGAGTGGCGTGTCCCGGGTATTCAGGGGTCCGATTTTTCACGAAGCCGTGTTGCAGCTTGATCGACCCGTGCACCCCGTACTCAAGGAACTGGCGGACGCGGGTATCTGTGGCGGCCATGCGCTGGTCGATGATTTTCCGGAGCTTGGCAATGCACTGCTGGTTTGTGCCACAGAAACGCGATCGGCTGCCGACATAGACATGTATGCCAGGGAACTCAAGCGCATCCTGAAAAGCGCCTGGGCGGCCTGAGCCGAATTTGACGCATAAGGAGCTATAAAACGATGGCTACGATTACTCTAAAGGGCGACAAAGTTCATACTGCTGGCGATTTGCCAAATGTAGGAGCGCGTGCACCGGAATTCACGCTGACTGACAGTGGGCTGGCGGATGTCTCGCTTAACAACTGGCATGGCAGGCGCAAGCTGCTGAATATTTTTCCCAGCATTGACACCCCGGTCTGCGCGCTTTCGACCCGCAAATTCAACGAGTACGCAAGCGACAACAAGGACGTGGTGATGATTATGATCTCCGCCGATCTGCCGTTTGCGCACAAGCGCTTTTGCGGTGATGAGGGACTGGACAATGTAATTACGCTCTCGACTATGCGGTCGCCAGATTTCGCCAGGGACTACGGTGTCTTGATTGAAGATGGGCCGCTGGCCGGGCTGACAGCCAGGGCGGTGCTGGTAATTGATGAGAACGGCATGATTGTGCACGCCGAGCTGGTCCCGGAAATTGCCAGTGAACCGGACTACGAGACGGCCCTCAGCGTACTGGGCGGCTGATGTCCGATCGCTCCGGAGAGATGTTGAGATGTTGATATTCGAGCACTCCAGGAAAGGGCGCCGCGCAGTCGCGCAAGCGCCCAGTCGCCGCCCGGAGATTGATATTCCGAAGCAGTACTTGCGTGGCGAAGCCGCCGAGCTGCCGGAGGTTTCCGAAATGCAGGCGGTACGCCACTACACGCGCCTGTCGCAGAAAAACTTTTCGATCGACACACATTTCTACCCGCTCGGATCCTGCACGATGAAATACAACCCGCGGGCCTGCAACAGCCTCGCTATGCTGCCGGGTCTGTTGGCGCGTCACCCCTTGTCCCCGGCGTCGCATGGCCAGGGATTCCTCGCTTGCATGTTTGAACTGCAGGAGATGCTCAAGGAAATAACCGGCATGCAGGGTGTTTCGCTCACGCCGATGGCCGGTGCCCAGGGCGAATTCGCCGGGGTGGCGATGATCCGGGCTTACCATGACGCTCGCGGTGACGAGGCGCGTGACGAGATACTGGTGCCGGATGCAGCCCATGGAACCAACCCCGCCACTGCCATCATGTGTGGTTGCAAGGTGGTGGAAATTCCGACGGACAAGCACGGCGATGTCGAGCTTGGTGCGCTGCGCGCCGCCGTGGGTCCGCGCACGGCGGGAATTATGCTGACTAATCCTTCGACGCTGGGGGTATTCGAACGCCGGATAGAGGAGATTGCCAGCATCGTGCACACGGCCGGTGGCCTGCTGTACTACGACGGTGCCAATCTCAACGCCATTCTCGGCAAGGCCCGGCCGGGCGACATGGGTTTCGACGTTATTCACATGAATCTGCACAAGACGTTTTCGACGCCGCATGGTGGTGGCGGTCCCGGTTCCGGGGCGGTAGGCGTGGGCCAGCGTCTGTTGCCATTCATGCCGGTTCCGGTAGTGGCGCGCGAAGGTGACGATGACAAGCCCCGCTATTTCTGGTTAACCGAAAAAGACCTGCCGCAGAGTATCGGGCGATTGTCCGCGTTCATGGGCAACGCCGGTGTCCTCCTGCGCGCCTATATCTACGCGCGCATGCTGGGTCGCAGGGGCATGGAGCGAGTTGCGGAATTCGCCACCCTGAATGCCAACTACATGATGACCCGCTTGCGTGAGGCGGGTTTTCAGCTGGCGTTCCCGGAACGGCGTGCCAGCCACGAGTTCATCGTGACGCTGAAAAAACAGGAAAAAGAACTGGGTGTAAATGCCATGGATTTTGCCAAGGCACTTCTTGATGAGGGCTTCCACGCACCGACTACCTATTTCCCGCTGCTGGTTCCCGAGTGCCTGCTCATCGAACCCACCGAGACCGAGGCGCGCGAAGCCATAGACAAGTTCGTCGACGCGATGGTGAGAATTCGTGACCAGGCCAGGCTCGATCGCGACAAGGTCAAGGGCGCGCCATACACGACACCGGTGCGGCGTCTCGACGATGTGCGCGCGGCTCGCCAGCTGGACCTCGCCTGGCGATCGCCGGCGTCGCGGAAAAATGAGGTAGCCTGACGCCGAATACATCAATACGGGGTGACTCGTTCGCCAAACTGGAGCCGATATGCCTGCACTGATCTGCGGTTCGATTGCCTACGACACGATTATGGTGTTTCCGGGGCGATTCAAGGACCATATCCTGCCTGACAAAATTCATTTGCTGAATGTGTCGTTCCTGGTGCCGCACTTGCGACGCGAATTCGGCGGTTGTGCTGGCAATATTGCCTATAACTTGCGCATGCTTGGTGAGACGGGTCATCCCATGGGTTGTGTTGGGCGCGATTTCGGCGCCTACCGGCGCTGGATGGATAAGTGGGGTGTCAGCCAGGAATTCGTGACGGTGCTCGATGACGCATTCACGGCCCAGGCTTACATTACGACCGATATGGACGACAATCAGATTACCGCGTTTCATCCCGGCGCCATGAATTGTTCCCATGACCAGGCCGTACCGGTGGACGCCGGTATTCGCATTGGTGTGGTGGCGCCCGATGGGCGTGCAGGCATGATGACTCATGCGCAACAGTTTGCTGACGCTGGCATCCCGTTTGTTTTCGATCCGGGTCAGGGCCTGCCGTTATTTAATGGCGACGAACTCAGTCTGTTTATTGAACAGGCAACCTGGATTGCGGTCAATGACTACGAATGTCAGTTGCTGCAGGAAAGAACCGGGCTGTCGGCCAAGGAAATCGCAGAGCGGGTTAAAGCGCTGGTCGTGACGCGCGGCGGCGAAGGCGCGCATGTTTATACGGCGAAGGGCCGGCTGGAAATACCTGCGGTGCGAGCGAGCGAACTGGTCGATCCGACGGGCTGCGGAGACGCCTTTCGCGCGGGCCTGCTATTTGGCCTGCTCAATGAAATGGACTGGGAAACCACCGGGCGAATCGCATCGCTCATGGGTAGCATCAAGATCGAAACGCACGGCACCCAGAACCACATTCTCGATGCCGATATCTTTAACGAGAGATTCCACAAGGAATTTGGTTACGCGATCGAGATTGCCGGGGCCTGATCGCAATCACAGGCAGGTTATATGAGAAATCTTTGGGCGGCCCTCCTGGGCCTGATGTTTATGTCCGTCGCGGGTGCGCAGGAAGCCGCAAACTGGGCCAGGACGCTGGAGCAGATTTCTTCAGGTGTGGTTTCAATTCGCGTGGACGGTACCCGCGCCTTCGATACCGAATGGAATCAGACGACCCAGGCAACCGGATTCATCGTCGATGCGGCGCGCGGCCTGATTCTTACCAATCGCCATGTCGTGATGCCCGGGCCGGTTGTGGCAGAAGCGGTATTTCTTAATCGTGAAGAGGTCGACCTCAAGCCTGTTTACCGGGATCCCGTGCATGATTTCGGTTTTTTTCGTTTTGATCCGGCCGACCTGAAATTCATCAAGCCGGCCGAATTGCCTCTGGCTCCTGAAGGCGCCCAGGTGGGGCGGGAGATTCGGGTGGTCGGCAATGACGCCGGTGAACAGTTGTCGATCCTGGCCGGCACGCTGGCACGGCTCGATCGGCAGGCGCCGTCGTATGGGCGTGGCAAGTACAACGACTTTAATACCTTCTATTACCAGGCCGCATCCAGCACCTCGGGCGGATCCTCCGGATCGCCCGTCATCGATGTGAACGGGCGGGTGGTGGCACTGAATGCAGGCGGTTCTGCCGGCGCGGCGACCAGTTTCTATTTGCCGCTGGACCGCGTGCAGCGGGCATTGCGATTGATTCAGGGTGAACAGGCAGTGACGCGCGGCACTCTGCAAACGGTGTTCGTGCACACGCCGTTCGACGAACTCCGACGACTCGGGCTCAAGCCGGAGACCGAGGCGGAAGTACGCAGCGCGTTTCCACGGCAGACTGGCATGCTGGCGGTGGCCGAGGTCGTGCCTGGCGGGCCTGGCGAGACAAATTTGCAGTCAGGCGACATCCTGACGCGGGTAAACGGCCGCCTGGTTTCCGAATTTCTGCCGCTGGAATCGGTATTGGATGAAAGCGTCGGAGAGACAGTCGTCCTCGATATTCAACGAGGTGGTCACCAGCGCACTGTGGAACTCGAAGTACGTGACCTGCATAAGATCACGCCGGACGAGTTCATCGAAATCGGCGACACCGTTCTGCATCGCCTCTCTTACCAGCAGGCGAGGCACTTCAATGTGCCGCCGACTGGCATATTTGTGGCTAATGCCGGTTATGTACTGAGCACAGTGGCCATACCGCGGGGTGCGGTCATTACCCGAATAGGCAAGCGCGATACCCGCTTGCTGGCGGATCTCGAGGCGGCGCTCGCTGAATTGGGGCACGGCGATCGCGTACCCGTCAGGTATTTCACTGTTGATGACCCGAAAACCATGCAGTTGCGCGTGATGCGCATGGACCGCAACTGGTTCCCTGTGCGTCATTGCATCAGGGATGACCAGCGCGGTTACTGGCCTTGCCGCAATCTCGACTCCCAGCAACCGCCGGCGTCAGCCGAGGGCGGCAGCACTCGATTTGTCAGTAACGGTGATCCACGTACACGCAAGCTGGCGCCGTCGCTGGTAATGGTCAATTTCGATATGCCCTTTCCCGTGT
>JBFHEJ010000181.1:0-5413 GCA_041584255.1 Lysobacterales bacterium | reverse complement strand
GTAAAGGCTCGAAGGCCCTCGAAAAGTGGAGTGTACACGATGGTACCTGAGCATCTGGTCGCGTCGAGGACGCTGCGTCAAGGCGAAAGCTGGCGCTTGAGGGCGCTTCTAGAGATCCTGCTTGTATCTAACGTAGGGAATCCGGCCGTAAATTGACTCGAACGGATCGCTTGACTGGTTCTCGGTTGTGCCCTGCTCGTCACTCCCCGAGTTGAGGATGTTGCTGGCGCCAACGGAAAGGTCAGCGTTCCATGGCGTGCGCCAGGTGAAGTGCACGTCGAAAGTGGTCAGGCTGTCCAGCGGTTCACGGTTTAGAAAATCGACCTGGTCGCGATAAAAACCCTGGATCCCGCCGCTGAATGACCCGCGGTTCCATTCCACGTTCATTTGAGCGGTGTTAAACGCGTCCGAAACGGTCCATCCCCAAGGCGAGAGATTGGAAGCCAGGCCATTGAATTCGGCATCGAGCACTCGTGTGAGCGCCAGGCCGAACTGGACATCGCCGTAGTTGTCGGTGGCCACGCCCAGTTCGAAACTGAGGTCCACGCCACTCGCCTCGCCTTTGAAATAGCTCAGCGCCTGCCGCGATGGCAGCGCCGGCAACAGCGGGTTGGCAACGACCGGGGTCAACAAGTCTGTGCCGTAAGCAGTCGCGGGCTCGAGGTTGTTGATACCTCTGGTCCCGGTGCCGGCGAATTTTGAGTTGCGGGTAAACCACGAGATTGCCGTCGAAGTGGACGGCGTTTCGTAACGCGCACCCAGACTGAAGGCGCCCTGATTGAGGCCGCTCACCGAATCATCGTCGACAAATCGGCAACCAGATGCGGTGTAGGAATATTGGCTAAGCACCCCATCGGTGCACTGGATGCTGCCCAGTGGCTGAAAACGCACTTGCTCACGATGTTGCTTGATGTTCCCCGTGAGACTTATTGCCGGGCTGAATGGAACGGCCAGATTGGCGTCCAGCCCCAGCCTGCTGCGACCGGGGAAGGAAACGATGCGTGACTCCAGGCCCAACCCGACAACGTTTTCGGGCGATAGGGGGGCGTCGAGATAGAGCTGAAGCTTGCGCGTGTCGCTTCCGCCGAGGTCGAAGCTGAATCCGTTTCCGGTGGCGTTGAGCACCAACGGTATGCCTTCACCGCTGCCGTTCCCGCCCTCCATGGCGGAGCTGTAGGTAATGAAACCGGTATTGACCTTTGAGCCGTCTTCGCCGACCGGGTAAGCGGATGAAGTTCCGCCGTCCTCGGCCCAGGCGTTGACGCCGAGCGCCAAAACCACGAGCGCGACCGACCCGCAACGGGCAGACCGCAAACGTGATAACAACGATGTCATTTTGGTCAACATGACTGTGCTCAGCCGCCGATCTCCTCTCAGTAATCCATCGGGACCCGGATCGCGAAGCAGGCGACCTTCGAATCCGCTTCAGACCTCCTTGTCCGTTTGGCGTACGGATTCTCCATTAGTTTTATGTTAATCATAGCAAAAAACCGGCTCCATAGGTGGCCCGGAGCCCTCGATTTCAACTGGTATACTGCGCCTTTTGACGCACGCGTAACCAACCCTATGGCTTTGACAAGCACCCCGGTCTGTGAGTTCGGTGCTCCGGCCCCTGACTTTTGTCTTCCCGGCATTGATGGTCGGAGCTGGTCTCGCGACGACTGTCGCGGTGACAGGGGGCTGCTGGTGATGTTCATCTGCAATCACTGCCCCTACGTCAAGGCGATCAACGCCCGCCTTGTGCGTGACACCGTCGAGTTGGCTGAACACGGCATCGGTTGCGTTGGCATCATGCCGAACGACACGCGGGCCTACCCCGAAGACGGTCTCGACAACATGATTCGGGTGGCCGCCGAGCAGGGCTATCCCTTCCCGTACCTGATCGACGAGAGTCAGCAGGTGGCCAGGGCGTACGGTGCGGTCTGCACGCCTGACTTTTACGGATACAATGCCGATCTTGGGTTACAGTATCGGGGGCGTCTGGATGACACCACTCCTGCACACGGGGATGACAGCGCCCGACGCGAGCTGTTCGAGGCGATGGTGCAAATCGCTACTTCGGGCAAGGGGCCGAAAGTCCAGATTGCGTCCATGGGATGTTCCATCAAGTGGAGATCCTGAAGCAGGGTTCTGCAAAGAACTCTGACCACTAGCAGCTCAATTCAAGCAGTAGTAGAGAGGTCTGACATGAGCCAGGTTTATCTGGTGGGCATCGATTGCAGCGATTGCGGCAACCGCGCCCTGGAATACGCCGCAAGCAGGGCCGAGGTCAATGGCGACAAGATCGTTGTCGCGCACGTCATCGAATGGTCGCCCTATTCTTTCAATACCAACGAGGAAAACGCCGAGCGGCACAAGCGGCGTGAAGCTGAGCTCGATCGGGCACACCGCGACATCGTCGACCCAATCGTGGCCAGCCTCAAGGAAAGGGGAATCGATGCCGAAGGCGCTGTTCGCCACGGCCACATTGCAAAAACCATTAATGCGCTGGCCGCCGAGTACGGGGCTGGCTGCATCGTGGTGGGACGCACCGGGCATTCGACGCTGGTATCCCATCTGTTTGGCAGCGTGCCTGGCGCCCTGGTGCAGATCTCCGACGTGCCCGTCACCGTGGTTCCCTGATCGGCAAACCAAAGATTAGCTAATCCGAACAAGAATGGCAGGAGTCTTCCATATGAGGCGAGCGAAGTTCATCGCATTTTTTTGCAGCCTGCTGAGCGCTGCCCCGCTATTTGCGCAACAAGGCATCGACGAGCGAATCGACCAGACGGTCCGGCCCTACGCAGACGGTGTTGCGGGCTTCATCTTCTCTTCCTTTCCCCTTGCCGGGGTAGACATTCCTTTTGTGCTCGTGTGGCTGATCCTGGCCGCGACGATCTTTACCTTCTATTTCAAGTTCATCAATTTCCGGGCGTTTCGTCACGGGTTCCAACTGGTGCGGGGCGACTACAGCGATCCCACCGCAGCGGGCGAGGTGACGCATTTCCAGGCTCTGGCTACGGCGCTTTCCGGCACCGTCGGTCTCGGCAATATAGCGGGCGTCGCCGTCGCCGTGTCGTTGGGCGGGCCGGGTGCAACCTTATGGATGATCCTGGCGGGTCTGCTCGGCATGTCTTCGAAATTTGTCGAGTGCACGCTGGGCGTGAAATACCGCAACGAATACACCGACGGCACGGTATCCGGCGGGCCGATGTACTACCTGTCGAAGGGTCTCGCCGAGCGCAGCAGCAAACTCAAGGGGCTGGGCAAGGTGCTGGCCGTGGTGTTTGCGGTGTTCTGTGTCGGCGGTTCTTTCGGGGGCGGCAACATGTTTCAGGCCAACCAGAGCTTCAAGCAGCTCGTCTCGGTCACCGGCGGCGATGCCAGTTGGCTGGCCGACAAGGGTTGGTTGTTCGGTCTGGTCGTCGCATCATTTGTCGGCCTGGTCATTATTGGCGGCATCAAGGGCATTGCCAAGGTGACGTCGAAGATCGTGCCTTTCATGGCGGTGGTCTATGTCGGCGCCGGGCTCATCATTATTGCAATGAATCTCGGCGCAGTGCCGGCCGCTTTCGGCGCCATCTTCAACGGCGCTTTCAGCCCCGAGGGTATTGCCGGCGGCGTCGTTGGCGTGCTGTTCCAGGGATTCAAGCGCGCTGCCTTCTCCAACGAGGCGGGCATTGGTTCAGCGGCCATTGCACACTCCGCGGTCCAGACCCACCGCCCCGTCACAGAGGGGTTTGTTGCACTCTATGAGCCCTTCATCGACACCGTGGTCGTCTGCACCATCACCGCGTTGGTTATCATCATCACCGGCACCTGGGACCCCAATGTCGATCCAAGCCAGGGTGTCGCGCTGACTTCACAGGCTTTTGAATCATCTATTTCGTGGTTCCCCTACGTGCTGACGGTTGCGGTTGTGCTGTTCGCTTTTTCAACGATGATTTCCTGGTCTTACTACGGGCTGAAATCTTGGACCTACCTGTTCGGCGAATCGAAATTCACCGATTTCATCTACAAGATGCTGTTCCTGGGTTTCGTAATTGCCGGCGCCTCCATGCAACTTGGATCGGTCATCGATTTTTCCGACGCGATGATTTTCGCCATGGCTTTCCCCAACGTGCTTGGAATCTACTTCCTGCTTCCAGTCGTTAAGCGCGAACTCGATGAGTACTGGGCGGATTACAAAGCCGGCCGACTACTTAAGTTCGGCGCCGCGGCCAGCCGCGCCTGAGGAGGAACTTAGAAAGATATGCCCAACCGAAGAGATCTGGCCAACGCCGTGCGCGCCCTGTCCATGGACGCCGTGCAGCGTGCGAACTCTGGCCACCCCGGCATGCCGATGGGCATGGCCGATATCGCTGAAGTTCTGTGGAACGACCACCTGAAACACAACCCGGCCAACCCGCAGTGGTGGGATCGCGACCGTTTCGTTTTATCCAACGGCCACGGGTCGATGCTGCTCTATTCCCTGCTTCACCTCAGCGGCTATGACCTCTCGCTGGACGAGCTCAAGAATTTCCGCCAGTGGCATTCCAAGACGCCGGGCCATCCCGAGTACGGTGATACGCCGGGGGTGGAAACCACTACCGGTCCGCTGGGGCAGGGCCTGGCCAATGCGGTAGGCATGGCGCTGGCGGAAAAGCTCCTGGCCTTGCGATTCAACCGTGAAGGGCACGCGGTCGTGAACCACCGCACCTGGGTGTTCCTGGGCGACGGCTGCCTGATGGAAGGGGTCTCCCACGAGGCCTGTTCGCTCGCCGGCAGGCTTGGACTCGGCAATCTGATTGGCTTTTGGGACGACAATGGCATTTCCATCGACGGCGAAGTCGAAGGCTGGTTCACTGACGACACCCCGGGGCGCTTCGAGTCTTACGGCTGGCAAGTGATCCGTGACGTCGACGGCCACGATCCGGTCGAAATCCAGCAGGCTATTGCAACGGCCTGTGGCGAGTCGGACCGCCCCACGCTGATCTGTTGCCGGACGGTGATCGGCTTCGGCGCGCCCAACAAGCAGGGAACCGCGGCGACACATGGCGCACCGCTGGGTGAAGACGAGGTGGCGCTGGCGCGCGAGGAACTGGGATGGCTTCATCCTCCATTCGAGGTGCCGGCCGACATACTCGGTGCCTGGAACGCCCTGGATCGCGGCCGCCGATCGGAGGCCGAGTGGCTGGAGCGTTTCGATGCCTATCGCAACGACCATCGCGATCTGGCGGCAGAGTATGCCCGCCGGATGAACGGAGCGCTGCCGGACGACTGGGCAGCGACCAGCGCGGCAGCCATCGAGCAAATGCAGGCGCAGGGTGGCGATGTCGCCACGCGCAAATCGTCGCAAATCGCACTCGAGGCCTTCGGCCCGAGCCTGCCCGAGTTGGTTGGCGGGTCCGCGGATCTGACCGGCTCCAACAACACGTTCTGGAGCGGCAGTGTC
>JBFHEJ010000180.1:0-5428 GCA_041584255.1 Lysobacterales bacterium | reverse complement strand
CGACCGGCTTGCCGCTCTGGATCAACAAAGTTTCGTGATTTTCAAGGCGCTGCAGGGTTGAGACGATCCGGTCATAGCAATCCCAGTTGCGCGCCGCCTTGCCGGTGCCGCCGTAAACGATCAGCTCGTCGGGCTTTTCAGCGACGTTGGGGTCGAGGTTGTTCATGAGCATGCGCAGGGCGGCTTCCTGGTGCCAGCCTTTGCAGTGCAGCTGGGTCCCGGTGTAGGCGTGAATCGGGGCGCGGGAACCGCCCTTGACGTTTGCCGAACTTACACTCATGTTTGTGTTCCGTAGGTTCTATAACCGTACAATTATAAAGGTGGGGCTGGCGCGGAGGGTACACCCCTTCCACGACACACGCGCAACAGCAATTTGCAGGCACTTATTTCGAAAAGAGGAAAGCCGTACCTGCAAATTGACCGGCGCTGTGTATACATCCCTTTGAGCCCCTCGCCGGGTCCCTCCGGGCAAGGGTCTCGGAAGGGGCATACCCCCCACACCCGAGTGGAGTTACGCAATAAAAAGGAAGCAACATGGGATTCATTTTCAGTCCTCGCCCCTGGTTTTTCACCGTCAGCTTTTGCTGCGCGGCGCTGCTGGCTTATGCACTATACGTCCAGTACGTCGACTTCCTCGACCCGTGTCCACTGTGTGTGTTTCAACGGGCTGCTTTCCTGTGGATGGGCGTCATGGCGCTGGCAGCCTTCGCCCACAACCCCGGTCCCAGGGGGCGATGGATTTACACCGGCTTGATAGCCCTGGGTGGGCTTGGGGGTATCGCCATCGCCGGACGCCACATCTGGCTGCAGGGCTTGCCGCCCGACCAGGTGCCGGAGTGCGGCATGGGACTCGATTACATGCTCGAAACCATGCCGTTCCTTGAAGTGCTGGGTTCGGTGTTCCGCGGCTCCGGCGAGTGCGCCACCATAGACTGGACTTTCCTCGGGATCAGCATGCCGGGCTGGACCCTGATCTGGTACATCGGACTGACAGCCGTTACCATCGTGGTGACGGTGCGGGCTAACGCGAAGGACGCGAGCCCCTAAGCACCGCAAACCAGGCACAAGAACTTGCATATGACGACTGCGCCGAAACAATCGGCAGACGCGCCGCTTAAGGGCGTCAACCTGGCCCCGGGCTGGCGGCCCGATTCCTGGACCCAGCGGGAGGCTTCCCAGCAGGCGATTTATCCGGACCAGGCCGAGTTGGACGCCGTACTGTCGACGCTGAGCCTGCTTCCGCCGCTGGTGACTTCGTGGGAAATCCTGAACCTGCGTGAGCAAATCGCTGAGGCACAGGCGGGTAAGCGGTTCGTGCTGCAGGGCGGCGACTGCGCCGAGCATTTCCACGAGTGCACTTCACCCGTGATCGCCAACCGGCTCAAGGTGTTGCTGCAGATGAGCCTGGTGTTGGTGCATGGCATGCAATTGCCGGTAGTGCGGATCGGCCGCTTTGCTGGCCAGTATGCCAAGCCACGTTCCTCGGACACCGAAACCCGGGGCGATGTAACCCTGCCCAGTTATCGTGGCGACCTCGTCAACGACGTCGAATTCACCGCAGCGTCGCGTCGCCCGGACCCGCAAAGACTCATCCAGGGCCATGCCTGCTCAGCGCTGACGATGAATTTCGTCCGTGCCCTCGTCGATGGCGGATTCGCCGACCTGCACCATCCAGAGTACTGGAACCTGAGCTGGGTTGAACACTCGCCCCTGGCCGAAGAATTCGAGCGCCTGGCGCACAACATCGGCCAATCGGTGCGTTTCATGGAGACCATCACAGGCCAGGAGCCAGGTAGTGTGAAGCGCGTCGATTTCTTCACTTCCCACGAGGCGTTGCACCTCCACTACGAGCAGGTCTTGACGCGTCAGGTGCCCAGGCAATGGGGCTGGTTCAACCTTTCCACGCACTTCCCGTGGATCGGCATGCGCACGGCTGCACTGGATGGAGGTCACGTCGAATTTTTTCGCGGGATCCGCAACCCCATCGGAATCAAGGTCGGTCCGGGCATGACCCGTCAGTGGCTGGCTGACCTGCTGGCGGTGCTCAATCCTGAGCGGGAGCGCGGCCGCATCGTGTTGATTCACCGTATGGGCGAAGACAAGATCGAAGATCGGCTGCCGCAGCTGATCTCTGCTGTCAGGGACAGCGGCTCACCGGCGCTGTGGGTGTGCGACCCGATGCACGGCAATACCGAATCGGCCCGCTCCGGTGTCAAGACCCGCCGTTTTCGCAAGATCATGAAAGAAGTGGACCTCGCTTTCGACATTCACGCCGCCAACGCGAGCCGTCTGGGTGGCGTTCACCTCGAGTTGACTGGCGAGGATGTGACCGAGTGTACCGGCGGCGCGAGGGACCTGTCCGAAGACGATCTTGGCCGGGCCTACAAGACCAGCGTCGATCCCCGGCTCAATTACGAGCAGTCGCTGGAACTGGCCATGCTCATCGTGCGCAAGAAGGAACAGGTCGCTCCCTGAGCCGGCACGTTCCAAACTTGCTGGCAACACTCTTGTTGGCGCTGCTGGCGTCGCTTGCGCCTGCTATCGAGGTTCAGGCCACTGGCCATGACGTTGACGCCAGCGGAGACCGCCAAAGTGTCCATCACCGCCTGAGCTTTCCGCGCCGCACGACGCAGTACGTCCACGTTGAAATCCGCATTCCGGTGAGTGGCGCTGCGCTTGAACTGGCCATGCCGAACTGGACACCGGGCTCGTATCAGATCCGCGATTATGCCGGCAACGTTGAACGAGTGGCAGCACGTGCCGTGACTGGCAGCGAACTGCCGCTGACCAAGATCGCAAAGAATCGCTGGCTTGTCGAAACCGGCGGCGCGGAAGAAGTGCGGTTCGAGTACGACGTATGGGCAGGCTCGCTGTCGGTCCAGGACAGCTGGGTGGAGCAGGATGTTGCACTGCTCAACGGGGCAGGGATATTCATGTACACCGACTCCAGCCGGGACATGACCCAGTTCCTGGAGGTAGAGCTGCCAGCGGATTGGCCGGGCGTTGTCGTGGCGCTGCCAGGGCCGGATGAGTCAGGGCGCTACCGGGCGCGAAATTTCGACGAACTGGTCGACAGCCCCATTCTGGCCGGCGACTCAAGAAAAACACCGTTCGAAGCGGGCGGTGCCCGCTTTGCATTGGTTGATTACGGCCACACCGCGCAGTGGGACAGCGTTGCCGCGGCCGAAGACCTGTGGAAAATCGCCGAGACACAAGTCGATTTCTGGGGTGTCAACCCCTTCGAACGCGAATACCTGTTTATCAACATATTGCTGGGCGGCAAGAGTGGGCTGGAACACGATCACAGCACCGTGATGATGGGTTCGCCCTCGCTGATGCGTAGCCGCGAGGACTACGTCAAGTGGCTCTCCCTGGCCTCGCACGAGCTGTTCCACGCCTGGAATGTGCGTCGAATGCGTCCCGAGGCGCTGGCCAGATACGATTACGATGAAGAGGTTTATACCAGTCAGCTGTGGCTGGCCGAGGGCCTGACGAGTTACTACGACAACCTGTTGCTGTCCCGCGCCAAGGTGGTTTCAGCGCAGGAATTCCTCGAACTGCTGGCAGCCGAGTTCCAGCAATACGAGATTCAGCCCGGGCGCCTCGTGACTTCAGCCGAACTCGCTTCATTCGACAGTTGGATCCGCCATTACCAGCCGACGGCCAATCTGATCAACAGCAACAGCAATTACTACCGCAAGGGTTCGGTGATTGGCTTTGTCATCGACACGGCCATTCGCCGGGAAACGCGGGGTCGTCACACGCTGGATGACGCACTGCGCGACATGTATCAACGTTACGGTCCCGAGGGGCCAGGGGCAGGGACTTATCCAGAGGGAGCGCTGGCGGCCATTGTCGAGGATCTGGCCGGCCCCGGGGTGGCTGCTGAGCTCGAGACGCTCCGCACCACCGCGACTGATCCTGACATCGATGGCGCCCTTGGTTGGTACGGACTGAAGTTGGTGCGTTCGCCAGAACGTCAGGCAGCCGAGGAAGGCGGCATACCAGCGCCGGTGGATTTCGGCGTGACCTGGCTTCCTGACACGCCGTTGCTACTGGTCGAGCACGTGCTTCATGGCAGCCCAGCAGCCGAAGCCGGTGTCTTGCCCAACGATGAATTGCTGGCCATCAATGGTTTGCGCGTGACCCGCGACAACCACGACGCCGCCATCAAGGCTCTCCGACTGGGAGAGACGGCACAGCTCACCCTCGTTCGCCACGGGCGTTTGCTTACTCTGCAAGCGCAGGTTCAGCACGCGTTGCCAAGCCGCTACGTGATCACCGCTTCAGAGCGCGTCAGTAGTTCTGAGGAACGCAGACTGGAAGCCCTCCTGGGGCGCGAACTTAGAATTTCTCGCTAGCAACCGGACCGGTTGTGCCCGTTTGCACACCCGCTAGCGTCCCTTGTGGAGCGCGATCTCGCCGCTGGTCAGGCGAAGGAACCGCGCGGCGTTGTTGTAGAAAATGTCTTCCTTCTGCTGCATTGTCAGAAACGGCGCAGCGTCGATTGCCCGGATGCCGACCCCGATCGTTTGTGGCCAAACCATTTGATCGCTGCCGTACATGATGCGGTCGCCGAAGCCCGCATCGACGAGGGCCTTGAGGTAATGGTGTAATTCGTCTTCGGGCAACAGCCAGTTGATCACCGAGACATCCACGTAGACCTGCGGATGGGCATACATCAGCGCCTTCATGTCTTCGACGTATGGCCAGCCACCATGCATGACGTAAACCCGCACATTCGGATGGCGGACCAGGGCATTCTCCAGTTGCAGCGGATGTGCGTTGGCGGCCCGCATCTGCGAGAGCTGCGGCATCAGGTACAGGCCACCATTCGGACCGCCGGGAAGAATGTGAAAGGCGACGGGTACGTCCAGTTCTTCGGCCAGGGCAAAGTATTCGAGGATGGCGGGGTCATCGGCGCGCATGCCGGCGTAGAACGGTGCCAGTTCGCCAATCACATCCAGGCGACCGGCTTGGTGCTGGCGCCTCAGCGCCTCGATCGGCTCCATTCCCGCGCCGACCAGGATCTGATCGGGAGCGTCCTCGATCCACAGCTCCCCTCCGGACACCATCGCTTTGACGACGTTGTGCTGGCGGTACTGTTCCAGGGTTTCATGCTGCTGGTCAGCGGCGGATTCGATGCCCTGGTAGGTCTCCCCCCTCAATGTGGGCGGATGCTCCATACCGAAAAACCATTCGTGCGTCTCCTCGCTGAAAGCATGTGCATGCATATCGATGATCGGCCCGTCGTAATGCCTCAGAAGCGTATTGAGGTCATTGCCGTCCTGGCGGGAGGGTGCCTGGCAGGCCGAGCAAAGTGCGGCGATGGCGAGCAATGCAATGCGCTGTGACTTCATCATTCGGGTGCTCCTTCAGTTGGTCGCCCTGCCAGCCCGTTTGCGTTCGTGCTCCAACAGGTGGATCT
>JBFHEJ010000179.1:0-5492 GCA_041584255.1 Lysobacterales bacterium | reverse complement strand
TCGGCGAGGCCGAGGAAATTCTCACCTGGACGCCCGAGCAGCAGGTCGCCGGCTACCGCAACATCGAACTGATCGGCGCCGCCCGGCGCATCGAGGCCAGCACCGAGCCACTGGTCCTGCCGCGGGCCGAAAAGGACATCGGCAACATCCAAATTGCCGGCACCTTCGGGGAGGAGCCCTTTTCGATGACGGTCGATGAGTATTGCGAGCTCATGAACGTGGCCGGCCTGCTGGTCATCAAAGACGGCGCGGTGATTTACGAGCGCTACGGGTTGGGCAACAGCGAAGAAAGTCGCTGGGTGTCTTTCTCGGTATCAAAGTCCTTAGTCTCGCTTCTGTTCGGAGCCGCCATCCGCGATGGATACATCGAGTCGGTGGGTGAGCCCGTGGCGGAGTATTTGCCGCGTCTGGCCGGTACACCGTACGAGCAGACCACGATCGAAAATCTCCTCCACATGGCCTCCGGGGTCGAGTGGAACGAGGACTACGAGGACCCGGAATCGGACATCAGTCAGGCGACCTGGGAAACGTTGCCTCTGTACCATTACCTGCGCGCCAAGCCGAGAGTTGCAGCTCCCGGGGAAGTGTTCAACTACAACACAGCCGAGACCAACCTTGCCGGCAACCTGCTGCGCGCTGCCATTGGCAACAATCTGTCCACCTACCTGCACCACAAGATCTGGCAGCCTTTCGGAATGGAGCACGACGCCTGGTGGCCCCTGACCGAGGAAGGCGGCGGTGAATTTGGCGGATGCTGCCTGGCCGCCAGCCTTCGTGACTACGGCCGCATCGGTCTGTTCGCGCTGGGCGGCGGCAAGCTGCCGGATGGCAGAGCCGTTTTACCCGTAGGCTGGCTGGACGAATCCACCGAGCCGTCGAAGGCCGCGGACTATTACGGCTATTTCTGGTGGCTGAGAGAAAGTGGCGCCTTTCAGGCCGCCGGCATCTTTGGCCAGGGCATTCACATCGATCCGGCTGAAAACGTGGTGATCGCCGTTCAGTCCGCCTGGTCGGTGGCCTCGGAACAGCGCAGGTGGGCGATGCAGAATGCCATGTTCGAGTCCATTGCCGCGGCGATTTCGGGTCACTGAGAAAAAACCGGCGGCCGAAGCCGCCGGTTCCGGTTCCCCTCAATTGGCGCCTTACAAGCCGAAGTTGTAGACAAACCTCAGGCCAAACTCGCTGCGGTCATTGTTGAGGATGATCAGCAGGTAATCATCCGGCAGCAGCTTGGCATTGGCGTATTTCTCGTCGGTGACGTTGCGCCCATATGCGGCCACCACCCACTTGTCGCCCGGCGCATGGTACGCGATGTCGAAATTGACGATGTCGCGGCTCTCGATACGGGTCATGCGGCTGGGATCGTTGGACGGTTCGCCCCACATGTCGTCACGGTATGAGTAATCAGCACGGAACACCATCTCCCCGCCATTGTTCAGCGGCATGGCGTATTCCGGGCTGATCGAGTAGGTCAGCTCGGGTGTCAGAGGCGCAACGACGACGGGGTTGGGATCATCGATATCCGCGTCGATGTAACCCAGGGTCGCGTACAGGGTGAACTGATCGGTCGGCGCCCAGGCGCTTTGCCACTCGAACCCGGAGGAGTCCTGGTCAACAATGATATTGACCGTATTGAAACCCGTGCCAGTGGAGTCGCTCACCTGGTAGGGCAAATCCTTGTATTGGGTATAGAAAATCGCCGCGCTCATGCTCAGCGTATCGGTCGGATTGCCCTTGAGGCCGACCTCGTAGTTGGTGGCGGTGACGTTGTCGCCGGCGACATAACAGTTGGGCTCCGCAATGCTGCCGTCAGGCTGCAGTGCCCCGAACAGGCAGTAGGCGCGGGCCGGGAACTGGCCGGACTGATAGCCGTTCTGGATAGTGAAATAGGAATGCATCCGGTCGCTCATCTCCCAGGCCAGCGCAGTCTCCCAGCTGGTCTCATCCCATTCGCGGAAGCCGGTGGCTTGCAACAGCCCGACGATGGGTTGGGTGAAGGCGTTTTTCTCGTCTTCGGTGTACCGCGCGCCCACAGACCAACGCACCGTTTCCGACAGGTCGATGCCGACGTTGGCGTAGAAGGCGTTGCTGTCCAGGCTCTGCTGGTTGGTGAACACACCCGGCCCACCGAGGAAGAAGTTGGGATCCTGGCGGTTGCCGCCGTCCTCCTCGAAGTGATAGTAGCCCGCCACGAAATCCCAGCCTTCGTAGTCGCCAAACACCTGGAGTTCGAAGGACTCCTGGTCAGCAAAACCGATTTCCGGATAGGTGAACAGGGTCGCGGCGACGCTGTCGTCGTCGAGCCCTGATTCGTAGTCGGAACTGCGGTCGCTGTAAATCAGGCGCGCCGAATAGGTGTCGCTGATCTCCCAGTCGGCCGTGATCGACCAGCCATCGGCCTCATTGGTGACCGTGGAGCGGTCGACCAGCACACCGTCGAGTTCGTAGAATCCGCCGGCATTGTCGTAAGGATTGGCAGAGACGTCCGAGTTGCGCGCGCCGGTGCTGTAAAGAAGCCCGGTCGGCACTTCGTCGATCAGCGTGGTGTAAGGCCGCAGGCCGCCGTCGCCATCGTTCTTGTCATAGGCGAACAACAGGGAGAAGGTATCGGTGACATCCCACTTGGCGGCGAAGCGCACGGCCCATTCGTCCAGCTCGCCAACTTCGTGTGCGGCGGCGTGATTGAGGAAATCGCCCACACCGTCGCGGCTCTGGTAGGAGGCGGTTGCAGAAATGGCGAAGTTGTCGGCCAGCGGCTGGTTCCAATAGATGTCGCCGTTCAATCGCCCCCGGGTGCCAACGGTGGTCGTGACGCGCCCGCCCTGCTCATCGCCGGGCTTGCGGGTGATGATATTGATGGTACCGCCGATGGTGTTTCGCCCATAGAGCGTACCCTGCGGGCCACGCAGGACCTCGATGCGTTCGATATTGGACAGGCTCCAGTTCTGGCCCACCTGGCGGCCGTAATACACGCCATCCACGTAGACGCCCACGCCCGGATCGGTGGTGATCAGATGGTCCTGGATGCCGATGCCGCGGATGAACGGATTGACCGACGAGGTGTGACCCGCGGAGAAGCCGGTGACATTAAGGTTGGGCACGAACTTGCCGACGTCGATCAGGTCCGTGATGCCGGCCTTGAACAGCATTTCCTCCTGGAAAGCGCTGATCGCGATTGGCACGTCGTAAATACTTTCCTCGCGCTTGGTGGCGGTGACGATCACCTCTTCCAGCAAGCCCTCTTCCGTTACTTCCTGGGCATGTCCGCCACTGGCGACCGCCAGCCCCGTCGCCGCTAGTATCGCGGCACTCAGTTTATTCATTCTCATGGTCTCATCCTCGTTTCTGCGTCTCTCCCGCGCACAGCTGCCCGCTGACGAGCGCGGAGCTTCACCGACTGCCTGTGTTTCGGATTTGAACTTGCTGCTTCAATGCCCTTTTTGTTCCTGGGATGTTATTCAGAGCATTATTCCCGCGGGCCGGGCCGAGAATCCGGCCGAGTGAATGGATTCTAGCACGGAGTCTGCGCTGTTCGGCTATAGTGACCGGACGGGGCAAAGCCATCTTTGAGTGACTTCATCTGACCGCACGACCGTGACAACAGGCCGGACCAAACTTTCGACAAAGGCTCGGTTTGGCTGCCTGGCATGGCTGTTGCCGGCTTTGGTTTTCGGGCAGGCAACTACAAGCTCCTACGAGTCGGAGCCCAACAATACCCCGGCCGAAGCCAATGCGATTTCGGGCGAGGTGACCGTCCTCGGCACCATGAACGACAGCGACCAGGACGGCTTCATGTGGACCGTCTCGGATGAAGATGCCCAGAAGCGCTGGGTTTTTGAACTTCATGGCATACCCGGCAGATTGACCATCGCTGATTTTTTTCGTCTCGAATTCGCGGAAAACGACGTTGATGTCGCGCGAAGAGAAAAGCTCACCACCATGGGCACGCGTGACGGTTACACGCCGGCGATCACGCGGGAGCTGATTTTCGAACCGGGCGAATACCTCATCGGCATTGCATATGCCGGTGGCGGCTCGGCACCGCAGCCAGAAGGCGGCGGCATGTTTCGCCCTCCGGCCGCCGGCCTTTCTTTCGGGGAAAGTGGCGCACCTGAAACCAGTGATGAAGTGGCGGCGCCATCCGAGCCGGAATCGGGCGCTTACCGCCTGATTATTCGTGAAGTCAGCAAGCTCAGCCTGCAACCGCAGCCGACTGACACGACCCGCGAAGAGGCGCGTGCAATTTATCCAGGGTCGTCTTTCTACACTTTCGAAACCCGCGACTCGGCGTGGTACACGCTGGACTTCAAGCCCGAAGACACCCAGCAACGCTGGGATGTCCATGTGCAGGTGCCGATGGGCCGGTTCGTCGATGCCACGCTGTTCGATGCCGCCGGTCAGCAACTCGACAAGCGGCGTAGCGGCCCGCGCGGACACCTCGACTTTCCGGACATCGTTCCGGGCGAGCAGCCCTATCTGCTTCAACTCGAGCCGCTCGAGCCGGGTTTTATCACCGTGATTGAGACGATCAGGGCCGGTCAGCGGGTCGCCGGCGAAGAGGCGGAGCCGAACGGAAAGTGGGAACTCGCCAACCGCGTTGACTTCTCCCAGCCCCTGCAGGCGAGGTCGAACGAGGCCAATGACGCCGACTTCTTCAGATTCACCGTGGATGAAACTGCTGGCGACTCGCTCCAGGTCGTGCAATTGAGATCAAATCCACCGGACCAAAACGTCCGTTTCTGCCTGCATTCCTCAGAAAATACGGAACTCCAGTGCCGCCGCGCGAATACGCCAATCGAGCTTCCGGACCTGCTACTGACACCTGGAGACTACGGATTGAGCGTCACGGGTTCGCAGGGTGAATTCGGCTATTCGCTTTCATTGTCCGGGCAGGGGCCGGTGGAAGCAGGCCGAGAAGTCGAGCCCAATGACAGGGTGGAAATCGCCACCGCGGTGCCGGCCAACCTGCGGATCAAGGGGCGCGCCAGCGGCGATGAAGAGGACTTTTACCAGTTCCTGATCGCTGAAGAGCCGCAACTGTGGCGCTTCCAACTGATTGGCGAGAACATCCTCGAGTTCTCTCTGCACGACGCGTCGGGCGCGCAGACCAAACGCGTCCGTCCCCAGGCCGGCCAGCGCAGAATCAGGCTCGACGACGTGTTCCTGCTGCCCGGCAAACACTATGCCCGCGTCTATGCCAGGGACGGTGCAGACTACGCCTTGCTCGCGCGGGCGTTGGGGCCGCCCAATCCAAACGGTGAGCGAGAGCCCAACGACGATACCTCCAGGATGCAGCGCCTTACCATGGGGCAGACCCGCACCGGGCTGCTCAGCGACGCCGCGGACCAGGATTACTATCGCTTCTTCCTGGCCAACTGGGACCACATCAGGCTGAATATCGAACCACCGCCGGATGGAAGCATCGAGGCCAACCTTTACTGGTACACCAGCGACATGTTCTACGGATTGGCGAAAGATCCCGGGCAAGCCAT
>JBFHEJ010000178.1:0-5496 GCA_041584255.1 Lysobacterales bacterium | reverse complement strand
TTGATGGTCGAGGACGAAGGCTTCCTGCACGTTGGACACGAAGGCGCGAAAGATGGACGGGGCCACTTCAGAGTGCTCGTCGTTGCGCGGCGATTTTGCGGTGTACCCATGCTGGAGCGCCACCGCCTGATCTACGAGGCTTTGGGTGGACTCATGAGCACCGATATTCACGCACTTGCCATCGATGCCTATTCTCCTGAAGAATTATGATTCAATATCAATGTGATACAGAAGATAATTTACCAAATGTATCATCTCGATCCGGGTCCCATTCCGGGGCCTGGTATTCGGCCGAAACCGTGGTATAAATGCCGCCGCGGACATTGAACTCAGCGGTCAGGCGCATGTAACGCGGCTTCAGGGTCAGTACCAAATCGTCGAGGATTCGGTTGGTGACGTCTTCGTGAAATGCACCCTCGTCGCGGAAGCTCCAGAGATAGTGTTTCCATGATTTCAACTCGACGCAGAGTTGGTCGGGAACGTACTCCAGCGACAACGTCGCAAAGTCCGGCTGTCCCGTCTTGGGGCACAGACAGGTAAACTCTGGCGACTCGATGTGGATGGTATAATCCCGCTCGGTTTTCGGGTTCGGAAATACCTCCAGGTTTTTGCTGGGTGCAGTGCTCATCGTGCCTCCGTGGGCGAACATCAAAAAATACAGCAACGAACAAAACAGTTTAGCCACTTAATGAACAAGACTT
Organism: Lysobacterales bacterium; assembly: GCA_041584255.1. Classification (GTDB taxonomy): domain Bacteria; phylum Pseudomonadota; class Gammaproteobacteria; order Xanthomonadales; family SZUA-36; genus JAUIBE01. The sequence continues at coordinate 4,795 of JBFHEJ010000178.1, read as the reverse complement.
CAACGCTGCGCCGGGCAGCCCGGGCAGCCGCGGCGTGAGACTCACAGCCATCAAACTTGCGGGGTTCAAGTCCTTTGTTGACCCCACCACGTTTTATGCGCCGACCAATTTGACGGGCATCGTTGGTCCGAACGGCTGCGGTAAATCCAATATCATCGATGCTGTACGCTGGGTGATGGGCGAGGGCTCGGCCAAGGTGCTGCGTGGCGAATCCATGGCGGACGTGATTTTCGCCGGCTCGTCCAGCCGCAAGCCGGTGGGAACCGCCACGGTCGAACTGTTGTTTGACAACAGCGACGGTCGGGTTGGCGGCGCGTACGCCAGCTACAGCGAGATTTCTGTCAAACGGCAGGTTTCGCGTGACGGTGTTTCCCTGTATTTCCTCAACGGCACACGCTGCCGGCGTAAGGATATTCGTGATCTCTTCCTGGGCACAGGTCTCGGTTCGAGCAACTATTCGATCATCGAGCAGGGCATGATTTCAGACATCGTGGACGCGCGGCCCGAGGACATTCGCAGCCACCTGGAGGAAGCAGCAGGCATTTCGCGGTACAAGGAACGGAGACGTGAGACCGAAAACCGCATCGGTCATACCCGCGACAATCTTGCCCGCCTTTCAGACCTGCGCGAGGAAGTTGGCAAACATCTGGGCCGTTTGAAACGGCAGGCCAGTGCGGCGCGCAGATACAGCAAGCTGAAGGCGCAACGCCGCGAGTTGCAAGTACTGCAGCTTGCCTTGCGCTGGCGTGAACTGCATGAAAAGGCCGCAAGCGGCAAACGCGGACTGGCAGAGCAGGAAACACGCCTGCAGGAGCTGGTTGCGACTCAGCGCAAACACGAAAAGGCCCTGGAAGATCTGCGTCAGGAGCAATCTGAGGGCAACGAGCGGCTGAACAGCATCCAGGGTGAGCTCTACGACGTTGGCAGCGAAATTGCGCGCCTCGAGCAGAGCATCGAGCATCAGCGGGAGCTCCAGCAGCGCCAGGACGAAGAATTCGATGAAACCAGCGCCGGGCTCGCGGACATCGAAAAGCATATGCTGCTGGACAAGGCGCAGGTCGAGGAATTGACCCGATCACTGGCCGAGGCGCGTCCGGCCCTGGCGCAAGCGGAGGCAGCCGAGGCCGAGGCCGAGTCCACGCTCAGCGAGGCGGACAAGCAGGTCGCGGCATGGCAGGAAGCATTCGAGGCCCATCACTTGCGATCCACCGAAGCGCAGCGCATGGCCGAGCAAAACAGAAGCCGCATCGAACACCTCGACCACCGCCTGATGGAGGCTTCGCGGCGGCTCGAAGCGCTGGAAAAGGAGGGCGGCAGTATCGATACCAGCGCGCTGATTCAAGCGCTCAAGAAAAGCAAATCCGAAGCTGCTGCTCGTCGCAAGGACCTCAACGCCGGCCAGGAAAAGCTTGGCGAACTTCACCAGGAGCGTGCGGGCATCGACAAACAGTTGCGCGCCACCGAGAGCGAACTCGAGGCGGCACGCCAGGAGCTGCACCGGAGTACCGGAAGGCTCGAATCATTGATCGCCTTGCAACAGGCCGCTGACGAAGGCAAGGAGACTGTGGCCTGGTTGGAAGCGCACGGATTGCAAGCCGCACCCAGGCTGGCAGAGTCGATCGAGGTCGCCGAAGGCTGGGAGATCGCGGTTGAGACCGTACTCGGACACTGGCTCCAGGCCGTGATGGTCGACGGCCTCGATGTTGATCCCGGGTCTCTGGATTCGATTGGCGAGGGTGCCCTGACGCTGATGGAACAGTCGGGCGGCCAGGCGCGGAGCCCGGCAGGCAGCCTGGCGGCTCATGTCGGTGGCCCCGGGGCGGTGCGTTCGCTGTTGCGGCCGATTACCACCTGTGCTTCCGTCAGAGAAGCCATGGCGCGTCGCTCCAAGCTCAAGGATGGCGAATCCATCATCACGCCTGAAGGTGTTTGGCTCAGCCGAGACTGGGTCCGGATCGCAAGAGGCCTCGGCGACAGCAGCGGGGTCCTGCTTCGCGAGAAGGAAATTGCCGGTTTGCGAGATCATTGCGTCACGTTGGACAGGCGAGCTACCGCGTTGGAAGCCGACCTTAATGCTCTGCACGATCGTCGCGACGACATCGAGGTTTCAGTGCGTGAGGCCCAGGATGAAGTCAATGATCTGCATCACCTGGTTGCGGGTCTCGAAGCCAGCCAGGACAGCCGCCAGACCAGCCTGGAAATGATGAGTGGCCGCGGAGCCGAAATTGCTTCGGAAATACAGAGTCTCAACGCGCAGATCGAAGCGGACCGCAAGGCCGTGAATAAAGCTCGCACAGAACAGGAGAAACAGGTTGAGTCCATGGCCGGGCTCAAGACGGAGCGGGAGGCGCTGGAGAGTCAGCGCGCGACGCTGCTCGAGTCCCGCGACGCGGCCCGCAAGGCCTACCGCGACGCCAACGAACGGCGACAGAAACTGGCCCTGAAGGCACACTCGCTCAAGGCTAGCCTGGAATCGCTGCACCAGTCGCTCGAACGGATGGACACCCGGGTCAGCCAACTACAGCAACGCTACCTGAGCCTCAGCGAGGAGCGCGCCGCGAGGGCCGCGCCGGAAACGCAATTCAAGGCGGAGATGACAGCGCTGCTGGAGAAACGCCAGGCGGCCGAGGCCAGAATGGCGGAGGCCCGCGCAACCGTGCAGGAGCTCGACGAGTCGTACCGCAAGCAGGACGTGGAGCGCCAGGAAGCCATTCAGGCGGTCGAGGATATGCGCTCAAATCTGGAACGGATTCGGCTTGGACAGCAGGAAGTTGAGCTCAAGGCGCGCGGCCTGGCCGAGCAGGTCGCTGAGCAGGCGCAGCATGTGGAGGACTTCAAAGACATGTCCGTCGATCAGATTGCGGGGGACATTCCACAGGACGCACACAGTAGTGACTGGGCCGAGCAGATCGAAGACCTCCAGCGAAAGATCGAGCGACTGGAGCCGGTGAACCTGGCTGCGATCCAGGAATTCGAGGAAGAATCAAAGCGCAAGGAGTATCTGGATGCGCAAAACGATGACCTTTGCGAAGCGCTGGCGACATTGGAAAATGCAATAGCCAAGATCGACCGTAAGACCAGGACCCGATTCAAGGAGACTTACGAGCAAGTCAACAAGGGTATGCAGGAACTGTTCCCGCGTCTGTTTGGCGGAGGCCATGCCTATCTCGAATTGACGGGCGAGGATCTGCTCACCACCGGAGTCGGCATTATGGCCCGCCCGCCGGGCAAGCGCGTGAGCAGCATTCACCTCCTGTCCGGCGGTGAAAAAGCGCTGACGGCGGTGGCCTTCGTGTTCGCGATCTTCCTACTCAATCCGGCGCCTTTTTGCCTGCTTGACGAGGTTGATGCACCGCTCGATGACGCCAACGTGGCGCGTTTCGCAAGCCTTGTGAACGAAATGTCCGAAAATGTGCAGTTCGTGGTCGTGACGCACAACAAGACCACCATGGAAATGATTCACCAACTTAGTGGCGTCACCATGCGTGAGCCGGGTGTTTCCAGGCTTGTCCAGGTGGACGTGGAGGAGGCAGCGCGGCTGGCTGCCGTTTGAGGTTTACGTCGTGGATAATTCTACGCTTCGTTGGGTACTGATTCTCATTGGGCTGGTGATTATCGGCCTGATACTGATTTTTGGCACTCCGGATCGCAAGAAGAGTCCACGCGCGTCGAGAAAGGCAGCACGAAAGAAGCCAAAGGGCCGGAAACCAAGCGCTTCAGCACAAAATGGAAACGTCCGGCGAGAACCTACCATCGGCGCTGTTGCAGATAGCGGTGAAGTGACAGCCGACCTAGGAAGCCAGGGTGAACTCGAAATTGACGAGAGCGCGGCAGAGGCCGAATCGGAGGAACCGCGCCGACCACCCGAACCCAAACCCGACCGCATTGTCACGCTGTACCTGCTGGCCCGGGACAATCACTTCATAACCGGCGCGCAACTCCTAGAAGCCGCAGTCAAGACCGGCATGGACTTCGGTGAAATGAAGATTTTTCATCGCATAACGGAAGGCCAGACCCGGCCGGTGTTCAGTCTTGCCAACGGTACCAAACCGGGTCATTTCGATCGATCCGCCTGGCACGAATTCGAAACCAGTGCCCTGGTCCTGTTCATGACGTTGCCCAATCCCCAATCTGCACTCGATGCCTGGGATTCCATGCTGGCCACAGCCCGCCGTATGGCCGAAATCCTCAACGCCGAATTGCAGGATGACAGCCACGTGCTCTTTACCCGGCGGCGCGAGGCCCAGATTCGCGAAGAAATGCGTGACTACGACCGCCGGAAAATCACGGTCCGTGACTGAACCGCCGGCAGGCTAGCGGTCATGGGCGGCAAGCTCGAACCAGATCAGGCACACGCGCGGATACGCCAGTTGCGCGAAGACATCGAGGGTCATGATTTCCGCTATTACGTCCTCGACGAACCAAGCGTGCCGGATGCCGAGTACGACCGGCTCATGCGGGAACTGCAGGACCTGGAGGCCAAATTCCCGCAGTTTCTTGCGCCGGATTCGCCGAGTCAGCGAGTAGGGGGCGAGCCTCTCGACGCCTTTGACACGGTCCGCCATGAAGTTCCCATGCTGTCGCTCGGCAATGCCTTCAGCGAGGAGGAAGTGGAGCAGTTTCATGCCCGTGCTTTGAAGACCCTGGAAACCGATCACATCGATTACGTCGCCGAGCCCAAGCTCGATGGTGTCGCCTTGTCCATGCGTTACGAGGACGGTCGCCTGGTGCGCGCCGCCACGCGTGGCGACGGGTTTACGGGCGAGGATGTGACCGCCAACGTGCGTACGATCGA
>JBFHEJ010000177.1:0-5535 GCA_041584255.1 Lysobacterales bacterium | reverse complement strand
CTGGCGGCCATCGCCTACCAGGAGTCGCAGTGGGACCCGGATGCGGTTTCTTTCACCGGCGTTCGCGGAATCATGATGCTGACCCGGCAAACCGCCCGGCAAGTAGGCGTTGACGACCGCCTCGACCCGGCACAGAGCATTGACGGAGGTGCGCGCTACTATCTTGAACTGTACTCAAGATTGCCGGATCGAATTCGCGACCCCGACCGCGTATGGTTCGCGCTGGCTGCGTACAACCTTGGCATGGGCCACCTCCAGGATGCACGCAGACTGACGGAGAGACAGGGTGGCGACGCCGACGCCTGGGCCGATGTCGAACAACGCCTCGACCTGCTCAGCCAGGAGCGTTTTTACAAGAACCTGCGATACGGCTACGCGAGGGGATTCGAGGCTCGCAAGTTCGTTGCCAATGTTCAGCGCTACTACGACACGCTGATCTGGATGGACACGAGGTCACACCCCTTGCTGACCGTTCACGAAATCTGACAGCGACAGGTTTTAGCGCGCACCATCGTCCAGCTCAAACCACAGACAACGGCCGGCCTTTTCCTTGATCTCTCTCAACCGACGTTCATGCGCAGCCCGGTCCGAGGCCGCAGCACGCAGGACGACCAACGACCCCTCGAACGATTTGCCAGCCGCGTCCGCAATACCACCGCCGTTCTGCAGGCTTTCGAAACCCAGTCCCAAGTCGGTCTGGCCTCCGGTCATCGCCAGGTAGACATCGGCCAGGATCTCCGCGTCGAGCAGGGCGCCATGAAGCGTGCGGTGACTGTTGTCTATTTCGTATCGCCGGCACAGCGCGTCCAGGCTGTTACGTTGACCGGGATGTAATTCTCGAGCGATTTCCAGCGTGTCCACCACGGCGCAAGTCTCCGCCAGAGGCGCGCCGGGCGGATCGAGCGCGGCCATCTCCATGTCGAGAAAAGCCAGGTCGAATTCCGCGTTATGGATGATCAGCTCGGCGCCATCGATGAATGCCAGCAAATCCTCCAGGACTTCGCCGAAAAGGGGTTTGTCGGATAGAAATTCCCGGGTGATGCCATGAACCTGCAGTGCACCGTCCTCGATTTCCCTCTGCGGATTGATGTAATGCTGAAAATGCCGCCCGCTGACCCGCCGGTCGACCAGTTCCACAGCACCGATCTCAATGATTCGATGTCCTTCGGCGATCTCCAGCCCGGTGGTCTCGGTATCGAGTACAACTTGTCTCATGAATTTTGATCCGTAGCTAATATTTTGTCATTGCGGTGGAATTGCTTGTCGCGCCAACTCGTCAGCACGCTCGTTCTCGGCAATGCCGCTGTGGCCGCGCACCCACTTCCAGTCGACCTTATGCGGAAACAAGGCCCTCTCCAGTTCCTGCCAAAGGTCCACATTCTTGACGGGTTTCTTGTCCGATGTTTTCCAGCCACGTGCTTTCCAATTATCGATCCATTCGGTGATACCTTTCATCACGTAGGTGGAATCGGTGTGGACGGTGACCGAGCAGGAACGCTTCAGCGCCTCCAGTGCGCGCACCACAGCCAGCAGCTCCATGCGGTTGTTTGTGGTTTGGCGCTCACCGCCCGAGAGCTCCTTGCGATGGCCGTTGTAAAGCAGAACACAACCCCATCCTCCCGGGCCCGGGTTCCCACTGCAGGCCCCGTCGGTATAAATATCGACGCCCACCCTAACGGCCCGCAAGTGCCGAAGGCGACGCAACGGCGCGCAGTTTTGTAGTTGACACCGGGTTCATGATCCTCGGCTCTGCAGGTTTGGCCACGATCAGCAACTGGTCCGCCAGCGGGATAAGAATCCTCCACAGGCCGCTGTTCATGCTTTGCGGTCGCTCACTGCAAAAAAAACCGGCAGCGTGCATGACCAGAATCCTCATATCCAGCGATTCCAGTCGGGCACGAATCGCCAACGGTCGCATTCCCGGAAAATCTCTTTTCGACCGACTGTGCAAATATCGAAAGCCCAGTCGATTGAGCCCGAGGATCAACAGGCGGCCCCCGGGCTGGAGCAGCCGGCATCCCGCTTCGAGTTCAGGCTCGCGGCCATCGGCTACCACATGGTTCAGCAATACAAGGCCGGCACTGCCATCCTGCAACGGCAGAGATTGACTGCTTGCAGTAGCCACTACCAAATCTTCCCACTTCAATTCGCTGGGCGACGAACCGCTTGCGATGCGCAGCATCGGCCGGCCCCAACCATCCATCTTGCCCGTGAGCGGGGGCGATGACGCCGAAGGATTGAATATCACCAGTCCCGCCGCATTCGGAAGGCGTACACCAGAAGACTTTGACCACTGCGATAACAACCCTTCGCCAAGAGTGTCGGTGGTGGAATTGTCGTCGAAAGCAGCGCTCACCCGGGCGGCCCGAAAGCGTAATAAATGAATCCAGCTACCGCTCTGCTAACATCAGCGACTGGCTGAATCGAGGTGAATTGAATTGCTGTCATCAGGGACAAACGGAATTTCGGTGGAGGCCATTCCTGCATTCTCCGACAATTATATCTGGCTGTTTCGCAGGGGAGGAGAAGAATGCGCCGTCGTCGATCCGGGGGAAGCAGAGCCCGTACTCGCCAGGCTGGATCGCGATCGTCTGAATCTACGCTATGTCCTGCTCACTCATCACCATTTCGACCATATCGGCGGCGCTGAAGAACTTCTCGAGGCCTATCCCCAAGCCATGGCATTTGGTCCGGATGATGGTCGCATCACGTGCGATCACGTGCCCTGTGACGAGGGCAAGACCGTCGAGCTCGCTGACCTCGGGCTGCAATTCAGCGTTCTCGAAGTACCGGCCCACACAAGAACACACATCGCGTTTCACGGACACGGCTTGTTGTTCAGTGGCGACACGCTGTTCAGCGTCGGATGCGGCAAGCTGTTCGAAGGCACAGCGGAACAAATGCAAGGTTCCCTGGATAAATTGGCCAGTCTTGAAGCCGACACCCTGATTTACTGCGGCCACGAATACACCCTTTCAAATTGCCGATTCGCACTGGCGGTGGAGCCCGACAATCAAGCGCTAAAATCCAAAGCCGAGTGGGCCGGGCGCCAGCGCGACCGGGGCCAGGCAACGCTTCCCGCTAATCTGGGAGAAGAACTCGCTGTCAATCCCTTCCTGCGGACACGTGAACGATCAGTCGTGGAAGCGGCGCGCAGTATTGATCCCGCGGCAAAACCCGGGGCCGGAGTTCTGGGTGTTATCCGGCGTTGGAAAGACGCGTTCTGATGCCCTCTCCCCGCGACTAACAACCTGTAATTTAACGGTAATTTAATTGACCCCGGGCGCTCAAGCTGCATAATACCCCCGGAAAATAAGAATTGAGGGAGAGTTTGTGCCTCTGCGCCTGACCCTGGCATTTTCGCTGCTACTCCTCGCCGGCTGCGCGACCACCGGACAACAGCCGCTGGAGGATGAACCCGACGAGCCCCAATCCTTCGAGGTTGCCAATCGCGACCCCGTTCATGCTGCTACGGTCGACGATCACCTGTTCGTACCTGAGCCTGAGCCCGACACCGAAGACAGCCAGGCGCATGTACATCCAAACGTCTGGGAAAGGCTGGTCCACCGATTTGAGCTGGAAGACTGCAGGGCCCGCGACGTCAACTTGCAATGGGCCGAATGGTACGCCGCCCGGCCAGAGTACATGGCGCGGATTTTCAAACGCGCGCACCCCTGGATTCACTACATTGCCGAGGAACTTGAGCGGCGGGACATGCCGGGTGAGCTGGCGCTCCTGCCCATCGTCGAATCGGCCTACGATCCATTCGCCTACTCAAGGGGGCGTGCGCTCGGAACCTGGCAATTCATCAGCGCCACAGGCAAGCGATATGGCCTGCGTCAAAATTGGTGGTACGACGGGCGCCGGGATGTTTACGCTTCAACCACAGCCGCTTTGGATTACCTTTCAGAAATGCAGGTCATGTTCGACGGAGACTGGCTGTTGGCATTGGCTGGATACAACTCGGGCGAGGGGCGCGTAGACCGCGCGCTGAAACGTAACCGGCGGGCAGGCAAACCAGAGGATTTCTGGAACATACGCCTGCCGCGTGAGACCCGCGGATATGTGCCCAAGCTGCTCGGCCTGGCCTGCCTGTTCAAGTATCCCAATGACTACGATTTCAAGTTTGCGTCCACGCCCGACAAACCTGTGATCGCCGCTGTCGATCCGGGCTTTCAGGCAGACCTTGTGCTGGTCTCGCAAATTGCCGATGTGCCAATCGACCAGCTGTTCACTCTGAACCCCGGGTACAACCGCTGGGCCACTTCGCCCGACGGACCCTTTCATATTGTGCTCCCGGTTGAAAAAGCCCAGCGGCTGGAAGCGAGTCTTCAGGAAATCGATCCGAGTTCTCTCATGAAATGGGACCAGGTGACGGTAGAAAGGGGAGACACGCTTTCCGGCCTTGCCAATCGTCATCACGTGCCTGTCGATGTACTGCGTTCTGCAAACAGCCTCAACGGGGACCTGATTCGTGTCGGTCAGAAGCTTCAGCTGCCGCGCGATGACCAGCTGTTGATCGATCCGCTATATGCGCAACGGGCCACCGATCTTGCACGGCTGCAGTCAGGCCTGCTGGCCGCGGATCGCGTGACCCATCGGGTGCGCAGCGGTGAGACGCTCTCGGTCATCGCCCGCCGTTACCGGGTTTCGGTCACGGACTTGCAACGCTGGAACAACATTTCGGACCCGCGAACTCTTCGTGCCGGACGGAACATTGTGGTGTTTTACAGTCCTGGACCGCGCACTCCGGCTTCCGGCGGTTCTTTCAAGTACACCGTTCAGCGCGGGGACTCGTTGTGGAGCATCGCACGCAAGCACAAGGTCAAGCTCCAGGACCTGATGAGCTGGAATGACCTGTCTTCGAACTCGGTTCTGCAACCTGGACAGAACCTCACGATAAATCCCTGACTTCCGAATACCACACCTTGTCGAAACTGTGGGTTCCGCTAATCGCTCTGCAGTTCGCCGTCGCGACTGCCGCCACCCAGGCGCCTGCACTGCGGCTAGACGGCGAAGCCGTGCAAGGCGGCCTGGTGTTTGGCCAGGCGACGCCGGGATGCAGCGTGATGCTGGATGGGGAAAGCCTCATGGTTTCCGCCGATGGGCGGTTCGTGATCGGATTCGACCGTGATGAGACCGGTGTGAGGCGCCTCGAAGTCAGGCAGCCTGGCGCCGAACCGATTGTGCGGGAACTGGCGGTACAGACCCGCGACTACGACATTGAACGCGTGGACGGCCTGCCGCCCAGGACCGTGACGCCAGACCCGGAGGCGGAGGAGCGCATTCGCAGCGAAGCGGCAATGGTGGCTGCTGCACGGGCACGTCGGGACAATCGCACTGATTTCGCAGGACCATACGCCTGGCCGGCGAGCGGACGAGTCAGCGGCGTTTATGGTTCACAACGAATTCTCAATGGTGAACCGCGCAGACCGCATTACGGGCTGGACATCGCAGCGCCGACCGGCAGCCCCGTCTTCGCGCCCGCCGACGGGGTCGTGACCCTGGCGCATGAGGATATGTACTTTTCCGGCG
>JBFHEJ010000176.1:0-5541 GCA_041584255.1 Lysobacterales bacterium | reverse complement strand
GTCCACTTCGTCCTTGAAGGCTTGTAGCAGGCCCTTGTCACCCGACAGGTGCGCCATGATGCGCAATTCGATCTGCGAATAGTCACAGGCCAGAAGCCTCCAGCCCCTGGGTGCGATAAACGCCTTGCGGATCTGCCGTCCCTGCTCGGTGCGGATCGGGATATTCTGAAGATTAGGGTCCTGGGATGACAGCCGCCCCGTGGCGGCCACCGCCTGGTGGTAGGAGGTATGAACGCGGCCGGTGTCGGGGTCGATCTGCTCGACCAGCTTGTCGGTATAGGTCGAACGCAGCTTGGAAAGCTGGCGGTGCTCCAGGATCAGGCTCGGCAGCTCGTACTCGGCGGCCAGTTCGTGCAGCACGTCCTCGGCGGTGGAGGGCTGTCCCTTTGGGGTTTTGCGCACGACCGGCAGGCCCATCTTGTCGAACAGGATTTGCTGGAGTTGCTTGGGTGAGCCCAGGTTGAACGGCTGTTCTGCCGCGTCGTGGGCGGTTTTTTCGATTGCGGCAATCTGCTTGGCCAGGTCTGAACTCAGCTTTTTCAGAAAATCGCCGTCGATCAGCACGCCACGCTGTTCCATCCTTGCCAGCACCGGGATCAGCGGAATCTCGATATCGGTGAGAACCTCGGCCAGGCTTGCCTCGGCTTTCAGTCTTGGCCACAGGTGCTGATGCAGTTTGAGGGTGATGTCGGCGTCCTCAGCGGCATAATGCGCCGCCTCGTCGAGGCCGATCTCGTTGAACTTGAGCTGCTTGGCGCCCTTGCCGGCGATGTCCTCGTAGTGGATCGTGTGGTGTCCCAGGTATTTGAGCGCCAGGCTGTCCATATCGTGGCGCGTTCCGGTGCTGTTGAACACGTAGGACTCCAGCATGGTGTCGAAGGCGACGCCGCGGATGCGGCAGCCGTACCTGGACAGGACATTCATGTCGTACTTGATGTGCTGCCCCACCAGCGGGGCGTCCGGATTTTCCAGCCACGGCTTGAGTGCCTGGAGCACGGCGTCACGATCGAGCTGCTTCGGCGCGCCCGGATAATCGTGTCCGACCGGAATGTAGCAGGCCTCGCCAGGTTTAACCGCCAGGCTGATGCCGACCAGTTCGGCGCGCATCGGGTCGAGGTCTGTGGTCTCGGTGTCGAAAGCGGTCAGCGTGGCCTTTTCGACCCGCTCGAGCCAGGCATCAAGCTGCGATTGCTCGAACACGGTCTCGTATCGCGCCCCCTCTTCTTGCGCCGCCTGGCCTCCGCCTTCCGCCGGCCCCAGCTCCTGCAGCCAGCTGTTGAACTCGTAGCGCTGCAGCGCCTCGCGCAAGCCCGCCTCATCGGCCTCGCCCATTTTCAGTCCGGCCGGCGATACGTGCAGTTCGACGTCGCGCCGAATGGTGGCGAGTTCGCGTGACATCGGCAGCGTATTCAGCGCTTCTCGCAGGTATTCGCCGATTTTTCCGCCGACTTCTTCGGCATGCGCCATGACTTCGTCCAGCGTCGGCCACTGCGACAGCCACTTCGCCGCGGTTTTCGGGCCGCACTTCTCGACGCCCGGGATGTTGTCGGACTTGTCCCCGGTAAGGGCGAGGTAGTCGATCACCTGTTCGGGTTCGACGCCGAACTTTTCCTTGACGCCCTTGGCGTCCATGGTCGTGTCGGTCATGGTATTGACCAGGGTCGTGCGGTCGGACACCAGTTGCGCCATGTCCTTGTCACCGGTCGAGATCACGCAGCGCATGCCCTTGTTCTCGGCCTCCCTGGCGAGAGTCCCGATGACGTCATCGGCCTCAACTCCGTCGATCTGCAACAGCGGCAGGCCCAGCAAGCGCACAAAATCGAGGATGGGTTCGACCTGTTGGCGCAGGTCCTGCGGCATGGGCGGGCGGGTGGCCTTGTATTCGGGATAGATGTCATGCCGAAAGGTTTTGCCCGGCGCGTCGAAAACGACCGCGATATGACGGGGATGATTCTCCTTGAGCAGCCTTCGCAGCATGTTGGCCACACCCAGGATGGCGCCGGTGGGCTCGCCCGCCGAGTTGCTGAGCTGGGGCAGGCCGTGGAAGGCCCGGTGAAGGTAGGACGAACCGTCCACGAGGTAGAGGACGTTATCCTGAGTAGCTTGGTCACTCATCGATTTGCCGGCAATCCGTGATTGCAACCGGGCTTTGCCGGTCCTTAATCATGCTCCACAGGGTTTGCTAAACTGCCGGCTAGTCTATCGCAGACATGGGACCATGCGATGTTCAAAATATCTCACTCCGTGACTCATCACCTCGGCATCAGGGCGCTGATCGCTTCACTGTTCATGGCCGCGTTGCTGGCGGCCGTGACAGCCCACGCCCAGGAGGACGCTCCTGAATCGCCGCCGATCGACCCGCAACTGGAAAGGCCCCCGGCCATCGATCCCGAGGCCGCGTCGTCTGCGCCGCTGCCGCCCAAGGTGCAGGACGAACAGCTCGAACCCACCGTGGTCATTCGCGAGCAGGAGGACCGCCGGATCGAGGAATACAGCCTCAACGGCAAGGTCTACATGGTCAAGGTGACGCCTGAGAAAGGTCCCCCGTTCTACTACATCGATACCGACGGTGACGGCTCGCTGGAACTCGACGAGCGTTCCCGCGCCATGCACCCCGTCCAGCCTGCGCAGTGGAAAATCGCCGAATGGGAGTAGCCACCCATCACCCGGGCGGCGGTGCACTGCAGCGATTCGCCGCCGGAATTGTCCGCATGACCGGCCGCGGCGTGGCCTGGTTGCTGCCGGTGATGGTGGCGTTCATATTTTTCATTGTCGTGTTGCGTTACGGCATGAACCTGGGCTGGATCTGGCTCCAGGAACTCGTTGTCTACATGCACTCCGCTGTTTTCCTGCTGGTGACTGCATGGGCCTTCCAGGCAGACGAGCACGTGCGCGTGGACATTTTCTACCGTGCAAAATCACTGCGTCACAAGGCCTGGGTCAACCTGCTCGGCACCGCCCTGCTGGTGGTCCCGTTCTCGATCTACCTGCTGTGGGTTGGCTGGGCATACGTGGCGGCGTCATGGAGCGTGTTGGAAGGTTCGCGCGAAGCGGGCGGCCTGGACTTTGTCTACCTGCTCAAGTCGCTCATGCTGTTGCTGCCGGTGCTGCTGCTGGTGCAGAGCGTCGATACGGTCTGGCGATGCCTGGCCGTGTTGCGTGGCACAGCCCGCGCCGAGAGCGGCTCAGCGCCTAATTCCTGAGCGCCTGCAGCACCGCTTGTGTCTGCGGCCTCTCGCCGGTCCAGATTTCAAATGCGCATGCGGCCTGTTCGACCAGCATCCCCAGTCCGTCACAGAAGGGTACGCCGGCGCGTATAGCCAGTGCGCGCATCGGTCCGGCGGCCCGGCCGTAATTCATCGAATAGCATAATTCAGCCTCGGCCAGCACCTCTGCCGGGATTTGCGGCTGCGCCCCGCTGTGGCCCATTGAGGTGGCGTCAATGACGATGTCGACGATGCCCGCCTGAGAGACATCGTCGAGGCTCATGGCGACCACTTCGCCCAGGCTCTCGTGGCGCCTGGCCAGCGCCCGGGCGCGCTCTTCGGTGCGATTGGCGACCGCCAGCGAGGCGGGCTTTCGTTCCAGCAGCGCACCCAGGACCCCGGCTGCCGCACCACCGGCGCCCAGGAGCAGGATCCGGCTGCTCTCGATTGCCATGTCGAGATTGGTTTCAATGTCTCGCACCAGCCCCTCGCCGTCGGTGTGGTCGGCGTGGCAGCGGTTGTCGGATGGCCACCACAGCGTGTTGGCCGCACCCGCCAGCGCGGCGCGGGCGCTGCGTTCATCGGCCTGCTGGCAGGCCAGCGATTTGAGTGGCACGGTGATATTGCAGCCGCTTCCTTGGGCCTCCCTGAAGGCTTCGAGCTTGCCTGGGAACTCCTCCGGCGAGGCCTCGATCAGGGCATAGTCGATCTCGATGCCAAGCTGGCTGGCAAAGGCGCCATGCACCCGGGGTGAAGGGGAATGTTTTACCGGTTTTCCGAACAGCGCGAGTCGCATCACGCTCATCCGGTATCCCCCCGCAGCCACTTTGCGGCCTGTACGGAATAATAGCTGAGGATGGCGTCGGCGCCGGCGCGCTTAAAGCCCAACAGGGACTCGAGCACCACGGCACGCTCATCCAGCCAGCCGTTCTGGCCGGCGGCCTTGAGCATGGCGTATTCGCCCGACACCTGGTAGGCCAGGGTCGGCATCCCGAAAGCCTGTTTTACGGCGGTGACGACATCGAGGTAGGGCATCCCGGGCTTGATCATGATCATGTCGGCGCCCTCTTCGATGTCGAGTTCGACTTCGCGCAGGGCTTCGAGCGCATTGGCCGGGTCCATCTGGTACGAGTACTTATTGCCCCCGCCCAGGCTGGCGGCGGAGCCCACCGCGTCGCGGAAGGGACCGTAAAACGAGGAGGCGTACTTGGCCGAATAGGCCAGGATCATGGTGTTGCGAAACCCCTCGGCCTCCAGCGCGTCGCGAATGGCGCCGATGCGCCCGTCCATCATGTCCGACGGCGCCACCACGTCGGCCCCGGCCCGGGCATGGGACAGCGCCTGTTTGACCAGCGCTTCGACCGTCTCGTCGTTGAGCACGTATCCGCTTTCGTCGATCAGTCCGTCCTGACCGTGGGTGGTGTAGGGATCGAGCGCAACGTCGGTAATGACGCCGAGTTCAGGAAGGTGCTGCTTGAGCATGGCGACTGTGCGCTGCACCAGCCCATCGGGGCTCCAGGCCTCGCTGGCGTCGTCGCTCTTTCCGTCCAGGGAGACGACAGGAAACAGCGCAATGGCCGGAATGCCCAGGTCGTGTGCCTGGGTCGCCGCCTCGAGCAACAGGTCGCCGCTCATACGCTCGACTCCCGGCATGGACGTCACCGCCTCGGTTTGGCCTTCGCCCTCGAGGACAAACACCGGCCAAATCAAATCGTCGGTGCTCAGGGTCGACTCGCGGGTCAGTCGCCGGGAAAACTCACGGGCCCGGATGCGGCGCATTCTTGTCTTCGGATAGCTCATGAATCGATTTTACCGTGCCTCGACGCCGAACCCGAGCCCATATTGAAGTCGAACCAGGCGTTGAGCACCGTGATTAACTCGTCCCTGCCAACCGCCCCGCGTGTCGAGAACAATTGGGTGCTGGCCCATTCGGGCAAGTCCCTTTGCAGGCCGAGCAGGACAGACTTGGCCGCCCCTCGGCTGAGCTTGTCAGACTTGGTGAGCAGGATGTGACAGGGCAGTCCAGTGGCGCCGCACCATTCCAGCATTTGCGTGTCGAAGGGTCGCATCGGATGGCGGATGTCCATTACCAGCACCACGCCCCGCAGCGACCGGCGCCTCTCGAAATAGGCGGCCATGAGGTGGCGCCAGTGGTCCTTGAGCCTGTCCGGGACCTTGGCATAACCGTATCCGGGCAGGTCGGCGATGCGGCGCTCCTCATCGAGCGAGAAAATATTGATCTGCTGCGTCCGCCCCGGGGTCTTGCTGGTTCGCGCCAGGGATTTCTGATCGGTCAGGGCGTTAATGGCGCTGGACTTGCCGGCGTTGGATCGTC
>JBFHEJ010000175.1:0-5545 GCA_041584255.1 Lysobacterales bacterium | reverse complement strand
TGCGCCAGCGCCGGCACCACGCTGGCGACATCAATGCCGAGTTCCCAGGCCGCGGCAATGGCACCAAGCGCGTTGAGTACGTTGTGCTGGCCCGGCAAATTGAGCGCCACTGCAACCGGCTCTGCCGCTCCAGGGAAGTGAACCTGGAACTCCATCACGCGCCCGCGCTGAACGATGTCAGTGGCCCGGATATCAGCATCCGGTGAAAGGCCGTAGCTGACCGTTGCCCGGGTGTTCTCGGCCGCCAGCGCCCGGCAATGCGGATCATCGATGCATAGAATGGCTGTACCGTAGAACGGCAAATGGTGCAGGAATTCCAGGAACGCCTTGCGCAATGCATCGAAGCTGCCGTCGTAGGCCTCGAGATGGTCACGGTCGATGTTCGTGACCAGCGCTACAACGGGCTGTAGCAGCAGGAAGGACCCGTCGCTTTCATCGGCTTCGGCCACCAGGTACTCACCCTGTCCGAGCCGGGCGTGACTGCCCCAGGCAGTGAGCAATCCACCGATGACGAAAGTCGGGTCGAGACCGGCCTCGGCCAGCAGGCTGGCGGTGAGACTGGTCGTGGTTGTCTTGCCGTGAGTGCCGGCCACTGCAATGCCGCGCCGAAATCGCATCAGTTCAGCCAGCATTTCCGCGCGCGGCACGACCGGGATCCGACGCTGACGGGCAGCCTCCACCTCGGGATTTCCTTCAGGTATGGCATTGGAAACCACCAGTACATCGGCGCCTTCGACCTGCTGGGCCTGGTGGCTGTCAAAGACTTCTGCTCCCAGTTCTTGCAGGTGTCGCGTGGTTCGGTTGTGAGCGAGGTCGGATCCGGTTACCTCGAACCCCTGGTTGACCAACACTTCGGCAATTCCGCTCATGCCGGCGCCGCCAATACCCACGAAATGTACCCGCTTGATCCGCCGCATGGGCGCAAGGTGCGTGCCACGGACCGTTGTCTGGCCTGCAACCGGTTCCCTGGTCTGGCCTCTGGCAATCACCTGGCCACCTCCAGGCACAAGCGGGCAACCCGGTCGGCCGCATCAGGCACTGCGACGGAACGGGCCGCCCTGGCCATTTGCAGACGGGCTTCACGATCAAACAGCAGCCTGCCAAGCGCATCGGCCAGGGATTGCGGGCTGAGACCCGGCTCCTGGAGTATTTCGGCCGCACCAGCCTCTGAGAGGAATTCAGCATTGCGCGTCTGATGGTCGTCGACGGCATGCGGGAACGGAACCAGCAGTGCCCCCAGACCGGCCGCAGCAAGTTCCGAGACAGTCAGCGCACCGGCGCGACAAACCACCAGATCGGCCCAGGCATAGGCGCCCGCCATGTCGTCGATGAATGCGCTGACCTCGGCTTCGATTCCCCGGTCCCGGTAGGCCTGCGCGGTTGCTCCCGCCTCGCGTGATCCAGCCTGGTGGCGCACCACTGGCTTCTCATTCCCCGCCAGCAGCGCCAGCGCCTGCGGGACGGCTTGATTCAATGCCCGTGCGCCCTGGCTGCCGCCGGTAACCAAGAGGCGTGGCGGCCCCTGGCGACCGGCAAACCTGCTTTCAGGCGCCGCGAGTGCGGCAACCTCCCGCCGCACCGGATTTCCACAGGTCGCGAGCTTTTTTGACGGGGGCCATGTACCCGGAAAGGCCTGCAAAACCCTTTGGGCAAACTGCGCCAACACCCTGTTCGTCAAACCAGGCACACGGTTCTGCTCGTGTACAAGCAGGGGAATTCCGCGCAGTCTGGCGGCGAGACCACCAGGGCCTGCAGCGTAGCCTCCGAAGCTAATGGCGCAGAGTGGACGATGGTTGCTCAGTGCCCGCGAAGCCTGCATGACGGCACGCAGCAGCCGAAATGGCCCGGCGATCCAGCGAAGCGCGCCTTTACCCCTGAGACCCGCAATGTCCACCGTGTCCAGAGGAATACCGCGTGGCGGAACACGCTCACACTCCATTGCACCCCGAGCGCCCAGCCAACGCACAGACGTACCCAGCGATTCAAGCGCCTCGGCCACAGCCAGACCCGGGAAGATATGCCCGCCAGTGCCGCCAGCCATGATCAGTACGCCCTGTCCCTCACGCTGCGTCATCAGGCCGGACTCCCCAATCGCGCCGCAGAGCGTGACTTGCCGGCGACCGCGACTTGTCCGTCGCGATCGAGTTCGTACTTGATGCGTAGTACGACAGCGAGCGCCATGATCGTCATAAGCACACTGCTGCCACCGGAACTGATCAACGGCAGGGTCAATCCCTTGGTCGGCAGCACGCCGAGGTTGACACCGATGCTGACCAGCGCCTGCAGACCGATCCATAAGCCCACACCATAAGCCAGATAACCGGCAAACGGCCGCCCGTGCCGGTGCGCCATCAGGCCAATGACCATGATTCTCATGACCAGCAACAGGAACAGCACCAGGACCAGGAATACGCCCAGGAACCCGAACTCCTCTGCCAGCACCGCAAAGATGAAGTCCGTATGCGCTTCGGGAAGATAGAAAAGTTTCTGAATGCTGGCGCCCAGCCCCACCCCGAACCACTCGCCCCGGCCGACCGCGATCAGCGCCTGGGTGAGCTGGAAACCGCTGTTGAAGGGGTCCGACCAGGGGTCCATGAAGCTCACGATTCTGCGCAGCCGGTATGGCTCCATCGCCGCCCAGCCAAACGCGGGCAACGCCAGTGCGCCGAGAACGAAGATATGGCGCCAGGCCGCGCCTGCCAGCCAAACCATGCCAAAAATGATCGCCGTTATGATCGCCGCACTGCCCATGTCGGGCTGCAGCATCAGTATGAGCGAAATGGTGGCAGCCAGGATCAGGGGCTTGAGGGTATCGAAGAACCGTGATTTAACGAGTTCACTCTTGCGAGTGAGATAACCCGCGATGTATATGATGACCATCAACTTGACCGCCTCGACCACCTGGAAATTGAAAACGCCGAGGCGAATCCAGCGCGTGCTGCCGTTGACGGTGTGCCCCAAGCCGGGTACCAGGACCATAAGGAGCGCGAGAACCGCAAGCAGCATCATTGGTCTGCTGACCCGCTCAAAGAATGAAATCGGGATGATGCGGAGCGACAATGCCACCGTCACGCCGATGGCGATGAACATGACATGCCTCGCGAGATAGTGCCATGAAGTGACGCCCTGGCCTTCTGCCACCGCGACCGAAGCCGAGCCCACCATGACCAGACCGAAACAAATGAGCAGCACAGCCGGAAGCAGAACCCAGTAGTCCGGTGCGATTCGTGCCGGGGCGGTCCCCGCATGGCGCGCCTGCACCCTGGCTCCGCGTTTGACGATAAAGCGCTTCATCTGAGCTTCAACGTCGCCAGGCCGGCCAGCACCAGAATCACGGAGATGATCCAGAATCGCACGATGATCTTGGGTTCAGCCCAGCCCTTGAGCTCGAAATGATGATGGATCGGCGCCATGCGGAATATCCGCTTGCCGGTGAGTTTGAAAGAAGCAACCTGGAGGATGACCGACACGGTTTCCATCACGAACACGCCGGCCATGACGATGAACACCAGTTCCTGGCGTACCACCACGGCAATCACGCCCAGCGCGGCCCCGACCGCGAGCGCCCCGATGTCACCCATGAAAATCTGCGCCGGATACGTGTTGAACCACAGGAACCCCAATCCCGCGCCGGCCAGGGCGCCGCAAAAAATGGCCAGTTCACCCGCACCAGGAATCGTCGGCACACCGAGATAGTCGGAAAACACGGTATTCCCCGCCACGTAGGCAAAGATGCCGAGCGCCGATGCCACGAAGACAGACGGCATGATCGCCAACCCGTCAAGCCCGTCCGTAAGATTCACAGCGTTGGAGAACCCCACTACCATGAGGTAGGTGGTGAAGACATAGGCGACGCCGAGCGGAATGACTACGCCCTTGAAGAACGGAACGATCAGGTTGGTGGCGGCCGGAACGTCCGCGGTCATGAACAGAAACACCGCGGCGGCGATGCCCACCAACGACTGGAAGAGGTACTTCCAACGCGCTGGCAGTCCCCGCGAGTCCTGCAGCACGAGCTTGCGGTAGTCGTCGAGCCAGCCGATCAGGCCGAACCCCAGGGTGACGAACAGCACTACCCAGACGTAGCGGTTGCCGAGGTTAGACCACAGCAGGGAAGAAACGACGATGGCAAACAGGATAAGTGCGCCACCCATCGTCGGTGTGCCTGACTTGGCGTGGTGCGATTGTGGTCCCAGGGCGCGGATGGGTTGCCCCATCTGCCGCCTGGAAATGCGGCGAATGAATGCCGGCCCCAGAAGCAGCGACAGCGCCAACGCCGTCAGTGCTGCCAGGATCGAACGCAACGTGATGTAGCTGAATACGTTGAAGTCCGGGTTGACCGCCTGAAGGTTCTGGAACAGCCAGTGCAGCATCAGCTGACCTCCCTCACCTGTGCGGGGTGTGCCGGAGCGTGCTCGAGAGCCCGGACGACCTGTTCCATTCCCATGGAGCGCGAGCCCTTGATCAGGCAATGAATTCCCGGCCGAATTTCGGCCAGCAACGCCCGTATCAGGGTTTCACGGTCACTGAAGTGCTCTGCGCCGCGGCCAAAACTGCGCACCGCAGCCTCCGACAGTTCGCCCACGGCGAACATACGGTCGACACCGAGGCTGCGTGCCGCATCGCCGACTTCTGCATGCAGCTTGGCGCTTTCTTCGCCGAGTTCTTTCATGTCACCCAGTACGAGCCAGCGCTTGCCCTGCATCTCGCTGAGCACTTTCAACGCCGAATAGAGCGATGCAGGATTGGCGTTGTAGCTGTCGTCGATCAGCGTCCAGCCGGCATCGGTGTATTTCATTTCCAGTCTGCCGGGTGCCGGGCTGAATCCTGCCAATCCTTCAGCGATATCCTCAACTGAGATTCCCAGCGCCAAACCGACGGCGGCGGCCGCGGCGGCGTTGATCCGGTTGTGCATGCCCGGCACCGGCAATTGCAGCGGAATGGGGCCTTCTATGGTCTCGAGCCCCTGGCCGTTGGCCACACGAACATCGTTGCCGACATCCTGCCCGAAAGTGATGACACGCCCCGCACGGTTGATGTCCCGCCACATCGTGGCCCAGTGCTGATCACCGAAAATTACCGCGCAGCCGTCTTCTGCCAGCGCCTCATAAATCTCGCCTTTGGCCCGGGCGACGCCCTCCTCGCTACCGAACCCTTTCAGGTGAGCCGGTCCTACATTGGTGATGACGCCGACATCCGGTTGAGCGATGCCAGCCAGGTAGGCGATATCGCCTGCCTGGCTGGCGCCCATTTCAAGCACCGCGTAACGGTGCCCTTTTTCGAGCCCGAACAGGCTCAGAGGCAGTCCCAGCTGGTTGTTGTAATTGCCTCCGGTGGCGAGAACATTCGAGTGACGCCGCAGGATGGACGCCACCATTTCCTTTACGGTAGTTTTGCCGTTGCTGCCGGTTATCCCGACCACGACGGGATCCACTCGACGGCGCAGTTCCGCCGCAATCAATCCAAGCGCAGCGGTCACATCATCTACGACCAGGACAGGGACCGGTTCCGGCAATTCAATTTCCCGGCTCGCAAGTATTGCGAG
>JBFHEJ010000174.1:0-5594 GCA_041584255.1 Lysobacterales bacterium | reverse complement strand
GGCATTGGACTGGGTCATCGGCAAAGCCAGGCGCGCACTGATGATGTTTCGATACCACTCCGACGCCCCCGGTGAAGACACCACCACCGTGCCACCACCTGAGTCGCTGAACGTATTGCCAAGGAAGAAGGCCGCTCCTTCGTCGTGAGCCAGCGCGGCGCCGGGACACGAATCGTCGAAGATGTTGGCTTGCATGAAGATGTCTGCCCGCTGCCCTGAGGATCCCTCGACATCGATATGCACGTCGCATCCCACGCCATTCGATTGGTTGCCGCTGAATCGGGAAGTGCTTACCCTGGTCGCGGCTTCCAGCACCACTTCGATGCTCTCGCCGTGGACAGATATCGCGCCGCCCTGCGATTCCGCCTGGTTGGCTTGAAATGCCACGCCTTCGACATGCAATTGGCTTGACTCGCCGCGAAAGAGAGCCCCCCCGCTTCCCGCCGCCATGTTGCCCTGGAAAGTCGTTTCACCTGAAACGCCGTCGAAAATTGACGCGCTTGCCTGGCCTGCGAGGGCGATCGCGCCGCCATTGCCTTCGGTTTCATTGCCGCTGACGTCACTGTCGATCAGCGAGATCCCTGCCTCACCCTGTACCAGCGCGAACCCACCGTCCCCGTCACTGAAGTTATCCGAGAACTGGCCGTTGCCGGCAAATTGCGATTGCCCCGTCAGCAGGATCGCTCCGCCGCCGCCGGGCCCCTGAAAAGCCGCTATGGTGGCATCACGCACGATCAGCCAGCCATCGCCTTCCAATTTTGCAAAGCGGTAGGAACGCAAGGACTGCACGCCAAAGCGAAAAGTCCCCGAGTCTCTGAACTCGATGCTGGATGTAATCACCGGTAATGCGTGATCTGAACCACCAAACGGTGCATCAAAAACGAATTCCTGCTGCGCTCCCGTAAAGCGTATTCTGGTGAACTGAAAGCGGTCCTGCGACTGGTTTTCGTTGGCCCATATGACCGCCGCTATCAATGCCTTGGTGTCGCCATAGGGCACATCAAGCGTGACCAGGTCTCCGATCTGTGATCGGTCCACGATGAGTTCAGCCGGGCCCAGGGCTGTCACGGTCTGGCCGCCGCTCGCGCCCTCGAAATAGCAGACATTGGTAGTCCAGCCCTCGAGCGTCAGGGGGTCGGGAAAATTCACCACATCGAATGACTGGCCGTCATCGTCGCGCAGCCCCATTCCGCATCGAGTGACTTCGCTGGCGCCGAGCGTGAAAAACGAACCGATGGAATCCCAACCAACCGCGTCGAACGCAGCGTCTTCGACAATGGCCCGCGACAGGTCGGCGACGCCGCTGGTCACGGCGCCATTCGGTGGCACGTGGCTGCATTCATTTTGACGTTCGAGGTCCCAGTAGACCGCCGCGCCCCCGGGAATAGGCGAGCCGTTCGTCGGTGGTCGATCCACCGGGGCCTCGGCCGATAAAATCATCCAGTCGCCCGGCCTGATGTCGCCGTCCTCGGAGGGCTGGGATCCTACTGTTACGGTGGCAAATTCGCAGACGAAATCGAGAATTTTCTGAGCCTGGGCAACCTGTGGCGCCAGTAACAGCAGAACGAGGCTGGCGCGTCCGAATCGCCTTGCCAAGCTGTTTGAAAAACAGAGAAAAAAAGCACGGCCGGTCCCAGCGCGCATCATAGAGGCTCCCACCAAATAAGAAACAAAATCGTGGGTCACACCCCCGTCGGGACACGCACCCCGGGGGCAGTATACTCAACCAGAGTCACAGGTCACCCTTTTCGGCGGCGTATGGCCGCTTGAGACCTGGCCTTATTATTTTCCTTTTGCTGGCGACGCGCCCGAAACAGCAATGCCCGAATCACCAGGTACGCTGCCGAGCCGAGTAACAGAAGGTAAAACGGACCGCGGTGATCGATAATCAGGACGAAACCGCCCGACTCCACCCACAGCCACCCGATGGCCACCACCACGAGGGCCATGACAGCGTAGGTCGCCAATTTCAGGTGGTAGACGCGGCTGCGCAGGCGCCGGGCGCGGTACCTTTGCAGGTCCTGCTCCCTTAGCTCGCCTTCGCGATGGCCGCAGTGGTCACAGATCGGCGCGTGGCTGGACACCTTCTTGCCACATTTGGGGCAGGCCACGATCGACATTTCAGCTCCAAGGTCTCACGTCACTCAGAAGAACAGCAGCTCAGCGCGCAGTCCGCCTTCCTTCCTGTTGGTAAAACGAATTGACCAGCCATACAGTTCGCACAGCCGCTTGACGATGGCAAGGCCAAGGCCCGCGCCCTTGCCGCTGACATCCTGGCCGCGGTAATGGCGCTCGAACACGTACTCCAACTCCGCTTCAGGGATTCCCGGTCCCGTGTCGTCGACCGTCACGCGACCATTGCCGATCGTGATGCGCACCTCGCCCTCGGCGGTATAGCGCATGGCGTTGCCAATCAGGTTTCCGACCGTCACGGCGACCACAGATTCCGGCGCGATGACACTGACCCGGTCCTCCTCGATGACTTCCAGTCTGAGTGGCTTGCCGCCAACCAGTGGCTCGTAGAGATGCACCACGTCATTGACGATATCGCCGACGTTATGCGCGGCGGAATCCTTGTCGATGCCCTGCTCCGCGCGAACCATGTGCAACAACGCGGTGGTGATGTCTGCCGACTGGCGGGCGGCTCGGGCGATGCGCAGCAAGCGGGTGCGAATCTTTGGCTCGAGATCCGGCTGAGCCAACAGTAACTCGGTGGCGCCCGTTATAACCGTCAGCGGCGACCGCAATTCATGACTGACGTCCGCATTGAATTCCCGGTCGCGTTCGACCATGTGGTGCAGGCGGTGGGCGTAACTGTCGAGCGCCTTGGCCAGCTCCCCGACCTCGTCGTCGGCGAAATAGTCGGCCAGTCGTCGTGGCACATGGCCATCGCCCAGCGTCTGAAGCCGGTCTGCCAGGTCCGTGACCGGCTTCATCACGCGCAGCGATGACCAGGCGCCAAGCGTGAACGACAGTGCGGAGAATAGCAGCACCGCCCCAATTAGCGCCCACAGCAATTGTTGTTTAAGCCGCTGGTTGTCACTGACGTCGTAAAGCAGAAAAGCCCAGATGTCGTGGTCCTTTCGCACTGCGGCCTTGAACAAGCCGGCGGGCAACTGGACGTCGTGAACGCCGGTGGGCAGCCCCCTGACCGCGGCATTGACGGTTTCGTTAGGGTCGCCGGGACGGGTCACGTAACCCTGGATGCGGGTGTAAAAAGGTTCAACCACCGACGGATCCAGCCGCAGTTGATTGACGTAGTCGTCGAGCTCTTCCTGAAGCGTCGCCCCGATCAATTGGTCTTCGAGGTAGTTCTGCAGGCCTAGTGTCGCGATGGCGAACAGCGCGCTCAGCAAGGTGCCGAACAGCAGGAATGAGAGAACGATCCGGCTTCTAAGCCGGCGTCGAAACTGCATCTGGGCCGGAGCCTTCGGTTTCGACCAGGCGGTAACCGATGCCGTGGCGTGTCTGGATCATATTGCTCTCGAAAGGCTTGTCGATCACGCTTCGCAGAGTGTGGATGTGGACGCGCAAACTGTCGCTATCCGGCATTTCCTCGCCCCAAACTTCCATCTCCAACTCCGCGCGGGACACAACGTTCGGCGAAGCTTCCATCAAGCAATGCAGGAGTTTCAGGCCAATCGGGTTGAGATGAATTTCACGGCCCTGGCGCTTCACGCTGAGCGTATCGAGGTTGTAAACAAGATCGCCGACGGAGAGTTCCCGCTTGGTGCGCCGCCGACCCCGGCTCGCCAGCACCTTGAGCCTGGCCGCGACCTCCTGCAACTCGAACGGCTTGACTAGGTAGTCGTCAGCGCCCGTTTCAAAACCGGCCAGCTTGTCCTCGAGCCGGTCCCTGGCCGTCAGCATCAACACCGGCGTGTCTTTGGCGGCGTCCTGGCGCAGCTTGCGGCAAACCTCCAGGCCGTCCATGCCGGGCAGCGCCAAATCGAGGATGATGGCGTCAAAATCATTGACGACGGCGAGGTGCAAACCGGTAATGCCGTCACCCGCAAAATCAGCAGTGTAGCCGAGGTCTTCCAGGTAATCGCCGATGTTTGCGGCGATATCCGGATTGTCCTCGATAATCAGAACTCTCACTTTTACGCGTCTCGCTTCCCTGCTCCGCTGACGTAAGAAATTATGCCAGCGAAGGCGGCTGCGCTCGACAGGGTTTTTGGGAAATTCCGCTTGCTCGCAAACTCGCCAACCGGAATGTCACTTCTCGATCTACCGGATGTCGCCTCCGAGCACCTCGACGCCTTCCAGCCCCTTGGTCAATGTCTCCATATCGCCGCCTTCGTCGATCTTCACCATCAGCCGCACTTCGTTGGCCGAATCGGCGTGACGCAGCGCCTCGTCGTAGGAGATCTTACCTTCCTTGTACATGCGAAACAGGCACTGATCGAAAGTTTCCATGCCATGATGACCGGAGACTTTCATGACTTCCTTCAGTTCACCGATTTCGCCTTTACGGACCTTGTCCTTGACCAGCGGCGTTGAAATCAGCACTTCGAAGGCGGCCCAGCGGCGCGAACCGTCGATCGCCGGCAGCAACTGCTGAGCCAGGATGGCGCGCATATTGAACGACAGGTCGAGGAGAATCTGCTCGCGGGCTTCGTCCGGGAAGAAGTGCAGGATGCGGTCCAGCGCCTGGTTGGCATTGTTGGCGTGCAGCGTGCAGAGCACCAGGTGACCAGTTTCGGCGAAAGTGATGGCGTGTTCCATCGATTCCCTGGTGCGAATCTCGCCAATCAGGATGACGTCCGGCGCCTGGCGCAGCGTATTGCGCAGTGCGACGTCAAAAGACTCGGTATCGGCCCCGACCTCGCGCTGCGTCACCAGGCTCTTGCCGTGAATGTGGACGTACTCGATCGGGTCCTCGATGGTGATGATGTGACCCGTCATGCGTTGGTTGCGATAGCCCGTCATGGCCGCCAGCGACGTGGATTTACCGGTACCGGTTGCGCCGACGAACAGCACGATGCCGCGCTTGGCCAGGGACAGTTCTGCCAGGACCGGCGGGCACCCCAACTCTTCAAAGGTCGGAATGCGCGATTCGATGCGACGGCATACCATGCCAACCATGCCCTGCTGGAAAAACGCACTCACACGGAAGCGCACTTCTGCGTCGAGCACGTAAGCAAACTGGCACTCACGGGTTCGCATGAATTCCTCGCGATTGCGTTCGGACATCACGCTGTAAACGATTTCCTCGCATTTTTCCGCCGTCAGGACGTCGGTGGAAATTGGTTTGATCTTGCCGTGAACCTTTATGCAGGGTGGTGCCTCAGAGGTAACGAAGAGATCGGACCCCCATTCCTCGTGCAACTGTCTGAGCCATTCCTCTACGATTTTCATCAATATCCCTCCTGGGGGACAATATGATTGATCAGCGCATCCCGACTGATCAGACCCCTTACATAAACAACTTCTTGTCGACCGCTCGGCGAGCCGCGTCGGTACGGCTAATGATACCCCGGTTGACCAGTGACTCAAGGCTTTGGTCCAGCGTTTGCATGCCCACGTTGTTACCGGTCTGGATCGCCGAATACATCTGCGCCACCTTGTCCTCGCGGATCAGGTTGCGGATG
>JBFHEJ010000173.1:0-5653 GCA_041584255.1 Lysobacterales bacterium | reverse complement strand
CTCGACACTGGGGCGAACGCGGTCGACGATGGCCCGCAGCCCCGGGGTGCGCGCGGTTTCTGCCCGGCGCAGCTCGTCAATCGTCGCGATGACAGCTCCACACAGCGTGTGGCCCAGCACGACAAC
Source organism: Lysobacterales bacterium (assembly GCA_041584255.1). Taxonomy (GTDB): domain Bacteria; phylum Pseudomonadota; class Gammaproteobacteria; order Xanthomonadales; family SZUA-36; genus JAUIBE01. The sequence continues at coordinate 5,527 of JBFHEJ010000173.1, read as the reverse complement.
GAGCCGGGTGCCAAACTGGGAGGCGGCAAACTCGATGCTGCCAATTTGCGAGGGCGCGACGATGTTTCCGGCCACCCGGATCACAAACAGGTCGCCCACGCCCTGGTCGAAAACCATCTCGGCCGGAACCCGGGCATCGGAACAGCCGAGCACAATGGCAATTGGTTCCTGCTGCCGCACGGGAACGCGTTGATCGGGCGGCCCATAGCGCCGCTCGCAATCCTCGAACCCCGATACAAACCGGCGATTGCCCTGCTTCAGGCGCTTCAGAGCCTCCGCTGCGGACACCCGGGCGCTCATGACAGCACCGCCACGCTTTTGACCTGCGCATACACCCTCTTTCCCGGCTCGATGCCGAGTGCGTCGGCCGACCGCCGCGTGATGTGCGCCAGCAGGGTGACGCCACCCACATTCAGGCTGACCACGCACTGGGCCTCGCCGTCGGGCATGGTGTTTTGTACCGTGGCCTCGAAGATATTCAAGATACTGGTGTCGCTCTGCTGATCGAGAGTCAGACTGACATCCCTCGCCGCGACACGCAAGCGTACCTGGTCGCCTTCAAACAGGCGGTCTCCGGGAACCGTGATGACGCCTCCTGCGAACGTTAGCTGATTGAGCGAATAGTCCTCATCGAAGCCGCAAACACGCGCCTCGATGAGGGCTTCGGCATCGGCGCCCCGCGCCAGCGGCAGCTCCGGCCGTGTCAGCATCTCGGCGATGGGCCCGCTGGCGACCACTGAGCCGCTGTCCAGCAGGACGAGCTGGTCGGCCAGCCGGGCCACCTCGTCAGCGGAATGGCTGACGTAGAGCATCGGGATATCCAGTTCGCGCACCAGGCCATCGAGATAGGGGAGGATTTCCTTCTTGCGCTGTTGGTCCAGACCGGCGAGTGGCTCGTCCATGAGGAGCAACCGTGGGCTGACGGCCAGCGCCCTCGCCATGGCCACCCGCTGGCGCTCGCCGCCGGACAATGTCTGCACACGGCGATCGAGAAAATCGCCCAGTCCCAGCAATTCCACCGATTGCTCGAACGTGATCCGGCACGACTCGCGCTTGATGCGCCTGAAGCCATAGGCAATGTTGCCGCGAACATCGAGGTGGCCGAACAGGCTGGGCTCCTGGAAAACAAAACCCACGGGCCGGCGGTGCGGCGGCACGAAGGTGTTCTCGTCCTGCCAGGCTTCACCCCTGAACAGGAGACGAGCCTGATCGAAGCGCAGCAGCCCGGCCATGGCGCGCAGGATGGTCGTCTTGCCGGCGCCCGACGCACCAAACAGCGCCGTCACGCCGCTGGATGGCGCCTCAAATTCCGCATCCAGGCCAAACCCGCCCAACTCGCCGGACAGCCGCACCGCGATGCTCATGACGGCAGAATCCGCATGCGCCGGTTCACCGCATATACCAGAACCAACAAGGTGAATGACAGGGCCAGCAACAGTAAGGAAAGGACGTGCGCATGGGTATAGTCAAGGCTCTCGACGTGATCGTAGATGGCGATGGAGGCCACCTGGGTTTCTCCGGCGATATTGCCGCCAATCATCAGGACCACACCGAACTCGCCCACCGTATGTGCAAACCCGAGCGCGGCGGCCGTGATGATCCCCGGTCGTGCCAATGGCATGGCGACACTGACAAAGCGGTCCAGCGGACCGGCCCGCAACGTCGCGGCAACTTCCATTGGGCGTTCACCGACGGCGATGAAGGCATTCTGAAGCGGCTGCACCACGAACGGCAGCGAATAGATCACCGAACCAATCACCAGGCCCTCGAAAGTGAACGCCAGCGAGTGCCCCCCCAGCGCCTCCATGAGCCCGCCTACGGGGCCGTTTGGACCGAGCGTCAACAGCAGGTAGAAACCCAGGACGGTGGGCGGCAGCACCAGTGGCAGCGCGATGAGCGCTTCGAGCAGGAATTTCATGCGCCAGCGGCTGCGCGCCAGCCACCACGCCAGCGGCAGCCCAATCAGAAGCAGGATCAGCGTGCTGACCGCCGCCAGCCGAAAAGTCACGCCCAGGGCGACAAGATCGGCCCCAGCGATCATTGGGGCACACCGTAGCCGTGGGCCAGGATGACCACGGCGGCGTCTTCGCTGCGCAGAAAATCGACAAATGACCGCGCCGATTCGCTGTCGCTCAGCAACACGGCGTGCTGTTCGATGGGCCGGTAGTATTCCTGCGGAACAACCCAGTAGAGATGGCTATCCGCCTCCGGGCGCGCAGCCAATTGGGACAGGGCAACGAATCCAAGCTCGGCATTGCCCGACTTCACGTAGCTGAATGCCTGCGCGACATTCTCCGCCCGCGCGATGCGGGGTTGCAGACGCTCCCACAAACCCATATGCCGTAAGACCTGTTCGGCAGCCAGCCCGTAGGGTGCAGTGCGCGGGTTGGCCATGGCCAGGAATCGAAAGTCGCCCCGGTCAAGGGCCTGAGGTACGGCCTCCCGGCGCTGCGCACGCGGCTGCCACAGCGCCAGCCTGCCAATCGCGTAGACGAACCGGCTCCCGGCTACCGCCTGGCCCCCCGCTTCCAGTAATCGGGGACGCTCCTCATCCGCAGAGAGAAAAATCTCGAAGGGTGCGCCATTGACGATCTGGGCGTAGTGCTTGCCTGAAGAGCCATAACTCAATGTGAGGACCGCCTCGGAGCGAGCCTCAAATTCAGGCGCAAGGGCTTCCATTGCCGGTCGAAAATTGCTGGCGACCGCCACCGCCAATCGCTCACCGATGGCGTCCGGGGCGTGTAGCCCGGCCAGAGCGGTAAAGACCCACCCGGCCGTTCTGGCCAGGCCGGACATGTCAGTCTACGCGCTTGACGAGCACCGAGCGGCCGGTATCGACATGCTCAAGGACATAGCCGCCCATGATGTTTTTGGTGATAGAAACCTCGGAGCTGGCGCCGCTGTACTTGAGCCTGCCCGGCATCCGTTGCTGCCAGGTCTGGCCATTGTCCAGCCGGAATGTCGTCTTCCCGGACCAGCCCCGGAACCGAGGAATCACATTGGCCACGATTGCAAAGTCTCTTTCGGCCTGCTTTTCTTCCTCGGTCCATTGTGACGGCGGTTTCTGGACCTGCGGCCCCGAAAACTTGCCCTCCCGGTAGCGCTCGACCCACTCGCTGAGGCGCTTGCGCTCGGCGTCCGTTAATTTCTCGAGCCCGGAGGCCTTGAAGTCCTCGGGCGTCATGAGAGACTCGACATCCGGAGGTGTGTCGTTGCCCTCCTGCGCCAAAACAGCCGGCGCAAATGCGGCAAAAATCGGTAGCAAACACGACAGAATGAATATTTTCATCCTTGGAAACCTTTTCGAATCACTGCGCTTAAAGGCGGCGAGAAAGTATAATGTAGGGCCATAAGATTAGCACGATCGAGCCGTGCAACGACGGCATGCAATGAACTTGGCGCAGAGTTTCCAGCAGGCCCAGATCGCCTTCAACGGTGGCGACCTGTGGACCGCGTCGCGAGTATGCGACGACATGATCAAGCAGGCACCGGGGCACCCCGACGTGCTGCACATGATGGCGCTCGTCTGCAAGCGGCGGGGGGAGCTTCGCCAGGCGGAGAAGCACTTCAGGGCCAGCCTGAGGTCCAAGCCCAAACAGGCCGCAGTCTTGTCCAACCTGGGCAATCTTTTGAAGCAATCGCGCCGCTACTCGGAGGCCGATGAGGCTTACGCGCGCGCCCTCAGGATCGACCCCAATCTGCGCGACGCCTGGTACAACCGCGGCCTGACGGCGCTTGACCAGGGCCGCTTTGAGCGGGCCATCGAATTCCTGCAAAACGCGCGAGAACTGGGGCAAAGCCTCGATATCGAGCTGGCCCTGATCAAGGCCCACCGCGAGGCCGGCGACCTGGAAAAGGCGGGTCAGATTGCGGAAAGCCTGTCCGCGCGCCATCCGGGCGACCCACGGGCCATCGCGGCGGCCGCGGCGGTGCGCCGCAAGAGCGACCCCGATTCCGCTCTGGCGTTGCTCGAGGCCGAGCTCCCCATGAGCCCGGATCCCGCCAGCATCCAGTACGAGATAGGCCTGGTTCACTCAGAGCAGAAAAATTTCGAGCAGGCCATAGATCATTTCGAAGCAGCCATACGCGAACGCCCGACATTGATCGAGGCGCACCGGTCACTGAACGAACTCTACTGGCAGCGCGAGGATGACCGCTTCCTGCAGTCCTATCGTGACGCTATCGAGCAGGCGCCGGACTTCGCCCCGCTCTATCACAACCTGGCAGCGTCTTACATTTCCGCTGGCGACGACCAGGCCGCGGCGGATGTCCTGATCGAAGGTCTTTCGCGTGCCGGCCGCAACACCCGGCTGGTGCATGGCCTGGCGGTCCAGAAGCTGAAACTGGGGGGTTACGAATTCGCCGAGCAACTGCTCTACGAAGTTTTGCAGGCCGAACCGGACAACCTGAATTTCCTGGTTGACTGCGCCAACATCAGCATCAACACCGAACGCTATGACAAGGCGGCCGAGCACATCGCCCAGGCGCTGGAAATCCAGCCCTACAATCAGGAATTGTGGGCCTACCAGGGCGTCATTTGGCGACTGACCAAGGACCCTCGTCACGACTGGCTGAATGATTACGACACGCTGCTCCGGGAATATGAACTGCCGACGCCGGACGGTTTCGACAGCATTGAATCATTCATGGGCGAACTGGCGAGCTACCTGCCAACGCTGCACACCGCCCGCCGCCAGCCGCTGGACCAGAGCGTCCGCGGCGGGACACAGACCTTCGATACGCTGTTCGACAATCCGCACCCGCTCATCGCCTCGCTCAGACAGGCCGTCGAGTCGGTGCTGGCCGATTATCTCGGTTCAATGCCGCGCGACGACAAGCACCCGTTCTACGCAAGAATTGGCAAGGCAACGCGGTTCACCGGAAGCTGGTCCATCATCCTGCGATCGGGCGGCCACCACACCAATCACATCCACCCATACGGCTGGCTGTCCTGCTGCAACTATATTTCGTTGCCGCCACTCGGAAAGAGCAGGCGCGGCCAGCGTAGCGGCTGGATCAAATTTGGCGAGACTTCGATGCAACTTGGAAAGCGTGAGCAGGTTGCCCGCGCCATCCGGCCCGAAGTCGGCAAGTGCGTATTTTTCCCGAGTTATTTCTGGCACGGGACCTACGCATTTGAAAGCAAACAACCCCGGATGACGGTCCCATGTGACATCGATCCGGCCTGAAAATTTTGGACAAGAAACTATTGAGCCAGAGGTACTCATGATCAGGAACACACTTAACAATTCGCTCTTTTTGCTTTGCTTCTGGGTAGCAGGCGGTTTTGCCGCCGTGTCGGCCGCGGAAGTCCCCGCGCCGTTCCAGGCCCACGACCCTGATTCCAAGTTCTCAATCAAGTACGGTGATGTCGACGCCATTCTCAGGACGATGGTCGTGGACGTCGGACGCTCGACCCGGGAGGTGGCGGCGCCCACCCGGGCCAAGACAGGGACACGCATGAAGACCACGGTCAAGCGGTCGACGTCCACCGAAGGCAACCGGTTTTATTTCGAGGAATTCAAGG
>JBFHEJ010000172.1:0-5681 GCA_041584255.1 Lysobacterales bacterium | reverse complement strand
GCATCGCTTGGATTGGCCCGCTCCAGAACGGCGCGGATGGCCAGCCCGGGGGTCATTTCGAAGGGCACGTCCTTCATGGAATGAACCGCCAGGTCAGCCTCGCCGTCGAGAATCGCGCGCTCCAGTTCCTTCAGGAACAGACCTTTGCCGCCGATCTCGGCCAGTGGCGTGTCCAGAATTTGGTCTCCCCGCGTGGTCAGTGGCAGCAACTCGACCTGCAATCCGGGGTTGGCCTGCTCCAAGATTTTGGCAACGTGACGCGCTTGCCACATCGCCAGCGCACTCTTGCGCGTCGCAATCCGGATCGTCCCTGGCACTCAGAAACCGCTGAGCAGTTTGCGCAGGACAGGAAGATTGCGCCGGCTCACCTGTGGCTTTCGATCTGTTCCCGCCAGTACCGCCAGCGCCTGTCCGTCGGAGGTGCGCTCCAGTCCCCGAATGTGCCGCCGGGAGATCAGCGCGTTGCGATGTACGCGAAGGAAATATTGCGGAAAGCGGCGCTCCAGTTCGGCCAGGGAATCGTCGATCACCGTGCGCCCGCTCTCGTGAATGACGGTGGTGTATTTATCCTCGGCCAACAGGCAAATTACCCGTCGCAGCGGGGTCAGCGTGACCTTGCCGCCAACCGTCGAACGCACGAAATCCGAATCGTCTTCCTGACGGGTCCCCTGCAGGAAACGCCGCGCCTTGTCGAGAGCCTGGGCAAGGCGCTCCGAACGTACGGGCTTGACCAGGTAATCCAGCGCATCGTGCTCGAACGCCTTCAGCGCCTGATCTTGATAAGCCGTGCAAAACACGATGACAGGCGTGTGCTCTTGCTGGTAGTCGGGACGCTGCTGCAACTGTTCGGCCAGGGTCATGCCGTCCATGCCCGGCATGGAGATGTCCAGCAGCAGAACATCCGGGCTCAACTCGGTGATGGCGCTCAGTGCCTCTTCGCCATTGCTGGCCTCGCCGCAGACGGTGCAGCCGGGCACACCGCCGACCATCCTGCGCAGTCGGTCGCGGGCTGGTTTCTCGTCGTCAATGATCAGTACGTTCAACGCCATGCTCAACAAAAGGAAAACTCAAAACTGCGTAGAATCGCTCCGAATCCTGGTTGGTGATCAGGCTCGCGCGGCCGCCAAACGCAAGCTCCAGGCGCTCCCTGATGTTTTTTAGCGCCAGGCCATGCCCGGGCTTGTCCATCCCTTCCGGCGCCATCGGGTTACCAATCGTGATCACGATATTATCGCCTTCGGCCCGACCGTACACGGTAATCTCTCCGCCCGTCGACCTTGGCTGCACGCCGTGGCTGACCGCGTTCTCAAGCAGGGGTTGGAGCATCAGCGGCAGAACCTGCGCCCCCGGCGGCAACTCTTCGGCCCTCCACACCACCTCAAGCCTTTCGCCCAGGCGACGCTGTTCCATGGCGAGGTATTGCTGCGCCAGGCGCAGTTCTTCCTCCAGACTGATCAGCCGGTCGGCGCGACGCATGCTGCCGCGAAAGATGTCCGCCAGGTCCTCCGTTGCCGATTCGGCGTTGTCGGGATCGACGGGAATCAGGCTGGCGATGGTATTGAGGCTGTTGAACAGGAAGTGCGGGCGAATCCTGGCCTGCAGCGCCTGCACGCGCGCTTCCGATTCAGCGATCAACTGTGCTTTCCACCGGGTGCGGATGAGCAGGTAACGGAAGAAGACAATTGTCACCAGGCCCACGGCCAGCAATGTGCTGAATACGAACGACGCTGAACTGCCAATGGCGGTCAGCCCGACATCGCGCGCGAGAAACCAGGCGGCCTGCGAGAAAACCCCAGCCAGCACCAAAACCACAACCGCGTTGCCAAACCAGGCGCCTTTCGGCCCCATGCGGTGCGTCCAGCTGCTGAGGAAACACACGCCGCTGGCGCAAAAAAGTGCCATCCACTGTGCGTAGAGCGAAGTGATGACGATCCAGCCCCAATCAGCGAATTGACCACGACCGATAGTAATCAGCAACACTGAGAGCTGGGTGATCATCACCACCGTCAGCAGGTGCCGCCAGGTGCAAAACGAAGGCGGATAGACACCGGCCGCCGGAGACCGGTCTTGCCCCTGGTCAGCACCGTAGGTTTTGCTCAAGGATTACTCCAGCCGCAGCCTGATCCAGGACCTGAGATGATCGATTTCTTGCGGGCAAACCGCGTGGGCCATCGAGTACTCGTGCCACTCGACCGGGTGACCGAGCGCCTCCAGCGCGTCCGCCGCTGCCTCGCCCATACCAATCGGAACCACCGGGTCGTTGCTGCCGTGCCCAAGGAATGCGGGCAAATCAGCGTTCGCCTCGCTGCGCTGGCTGGCCAGCCGATCTCCGAACAAAAGATAGGCCGACAACGCGACGACCCCGGCGAGCGGCCGGGGATACCGCAGCGCCAATTGCAGGGCAATCGCCCCGCCCTGCGAGAATCCGGCAAGGATGATTCGCCGCGATGGAATTCCGTTGTCGATCTCGCGCCCCAGCAACGCCGCAACACGGTTCACGCTGTCGACGATCCCGTCGCGATCGTGGCCGCGTGCGGAGGTCAGGCTGAGAATGTCATACCAAGCTCGCATCGGAATACCGCCATTGAGCGTCACCGGCCGCACCGGTGCATGAGGAAACACATACCTGATGGACGGCGCCCCGCTCCAGTCGAGTTGCGGCACGATCGGCTCAAAGTCATGGCCGTCCGCGCCGAGGCCGTGCAACCACACCACGCACGCGGAGGGGTCGGCCCCGGTGGAAATTTCAACGCACTCGAGCTGCGCGGCTGGTTGGTTCTCCGGCGCAGTCGCTGTGGCTGATTCACTCGAATTCATGGCGTATAGTGTAGCAGCCCGACGATGCCACACCCGCTTGTAACCGAAACCATGCCCGCCCCGAAAACTCGCGTCCCTGCAGTATTTCATGCCGCCCTGGCCATCGCATTTGCTGCGCTGCTGACAGGCTGCGGATACCGCGGACCGCTTTATCTTCCTGAAGAAACAGCCGATGAGGTGCCGGCATCGGAGTCTGGTGCCAAGCAGAAAGCCGCGCCTTCCCCGGAAGAGGGCGAAGAGGACGACAAAAAGGAAAATAAAGGCTAGGTCCGCAGGTTCGGGGCCGGCGCCAAATCCCAATGCCCATCCAGTTCCATAAGATGCACGGTGCAGGCAATGATTTCGTGCTGCTGGATTACCGGCGGTCAGACAGCGTCATTGAACCGGCCCTGGCGGCCCGCCTGGCCGACCGCCGCCGCGGCATAGGCTGCGACCAGGTTCTGGTTTTGAAAACGAGCAGCGCGCCTTCATGCGCGGCACGCTACGAGGTCTACAACGCCGACGGCAGCCCGGCTGGACAATGTGGCAACGGCGTCCGCTGCATCGGCCTTTATTTGTTGCGTCGCGGGGAATTTGGTTCGAACGAGAGTTCGGGAACAGGCGCAGACGAGGACCGCGTGGCGCTGGAGGGGCCGTCGGGTATCGTGAACGTGAGGCATTGCGCGGACGGCGCGTTCGAATGTGCCATGGGAAGCCCGCGGTTCGGCCATCAGGATATCCCCGTCGATCCGACGCACGAGGACCTGTCGGTGGACGGCGACACCCTCATCCTCGACATCGAGGGAGAATCCGTTCGAATCGGGGTGGTGTCGATGGGAAATCCGCATGCCGTGAGCGTGGTGGAAAACGTTGGAAAGGCGCCGGTGGAAAAGCTTGGCCCGCATATCTCCCGCCATCCCGCCTTTCCGAATGGCTGCAACGCCGGTTTCGTCGAAATCGTCGATCCACAGAACATTCGGCTACGTGTTTACGAGCGCGGATCCGGGGAAACGCCGGCCTGCGGCTCCGGAGCCTGCGCCGCCGTGGCCCACCTGATCAGGCAAAACAGGGTTTCGGGTGCAGTCAACGTCTTTCTACCGGGCGGACATCTTGTGATAAAGTGGGATGGCAACGGGCGCCAGATGACGATGAAAGGTCCAGCAGCACACGTATTCAGAGGGACACTGGATGAGTGAGAAGAAGACAGAATCTCTGGAAACTATCGTCGCGAATTTTCTTCGCAAGCACCCCAACTTTCTCAAAAACAACCCCGAAGTGCTGGAATCCCAGCAACTGCTGCATAACAGCGGAGTCGCCGCATCTCTGATCGAACGGCAAGTCAAGCTGCTGCGGGACAAAAACGAGGAGCTGAACAGGCAACTCAATCGCCTCATCCACGTCGCTTCGGAAAACGAACAACTCATGTCACGGCTCCACCAACTTACGATGGAGCTGATGGCCATCCCGGACATCAACGAGTTTTTCGCCCATCTGTCGGGTCGCCTGCTCAAGGATTTCAACGCGGACATCTTCCAGGTCTGCCTGTTCGAGACCAGCCTCGATATCGATGCCGATGAAAACATCGCGGAGTCATTGACGACTGTCAGCCGTGACGATCCGGAGGTACAGCGATTCCACGATCACCTCGAAAAGGGCCAGACTGTCTGCGGCCGGCTGTCCCAGACCAAGCTCAAGTTCCTGTTCGGAAACCGCGCCCGCTGGGTCCAGTCGACCGCCCTGCTGCCCCTGGGTAAAAAAGGCGTGCATGGCCTGATGGCAATCGGCAGTAGCGACCCGGCGCGATTCTATCCCGGCATGGGAACGCTGTTCCTCGAATTGCTGGCGGACGTCATCTGCACCGCCTTGTCAAATGTCGAACCGGAGGAGCGGCGGCGCACCGCCTGAAACCTCTCTGGCGCCAGGCTTTGAACTGCCCGGTCGAATCATGAAGGACCGGATACGCCTGACCATCGATCAATATCTCCGCCACCTGCGTGACGAGCGCGGCCTGTCTGAACGCACACGCGATGCGTATCGGCGCGACCTCGCTACGTTCGCCGAAGTGATGGCAGCGGAGGGGCTGGACCAGCCCGAAGCGGTTCGTGAACCTCATGTCCGGTCCGTAGTCGCCGCCCTGCACCGCCGCGGCACAGGTGGAAAAAGCCTGCAGCGATTCCTCTCGTCGGTGCGCGGCTATTTTCGCTGGCTGATGCGCGAAAAACTGGCCAGGCAGAATCCTGCCGCATCGATCCGAGCCCCTCGAAGCCAACGCAAATTGCCCCAAACCATCGACGCCGACGCCATCGGCACCTTGCTGGATATCCCGACCGACAACCCGATTGCGGTGCGCGACAAGGCCATCATGGAACTGATCTATTCGTCCGGCTTGCGGTTGGCCGAAATCACCGGGCTTGGTTGGGACCAGGTCGACGTGGCCGGCGGCATGGTCACGGTGCGGGGCAAGGGCAACAAGACGCGAATGGTGCCGGTAGGCCGCGTGGCGGCGCAAGCGCTCACCGACTGGAGACGCGAGCAGACCGGTTGGTCGGGATTCGGCACCGATGTAGTGTTCACCAGCCGCAGCGGAAAAGCGCTGTCGCGGCGCGCAATCCAGCAGCGAATTCAGCACTGGGCTCGCTACCAGGGGCTGCCACAGCGTGTCTATCCACACCTGCTGCGGCACAGCTTCGCCAGCCACCTGCTGGAGTCATCGGGGGACCTGCGCGCCGTGCAGGAGATGCTGGGCCACAGCGACATCTCCACCACCCAGATCTATACCCACCTCGATTTTCAGCATCTCGCCAGCGTCTACGACAAGGCCCATCCTAGGGCAAAGAAATAGCACGACTGGTCGGTTACGACATTTTTCCGACTGCCGAATTGGT